>NZ_CAWQJR010000214.1:0-19973 GCF_963894935.1 Xenorhabdus sp. PB61.4 | reverse complement strand
AATATAAACATTGGTCATAGCTTGTAAAATTCAGCCACCTCCAGAATTCTACTTCTTTATAATATGAACTATACTAATAATATGCTTTTTAGCTTTCAAAATACTTAGTCATAGCCTGAAATAGACTAGATATGATATCAATACCAAACATAAATCACTCCATTTTTATAGGTCTTTGAAAACTAAAATTTTCACTATATACCTTTTCATAATAGCGAGAGTATCAGCATGCGGTGTTCCATAACCCCCCGGACACGCGGGGTAAGGAACACTCCTATCATTTTGAAAAGCTATTTAGAAATTACTTCTATGATGTTATAAGGCAGGGTTTTTTATGTTCATCTGAGGAAATAAAAATGAATTCACAACAAAAAAACACTAACAAAGTAAATAGAATAATTAGCTTAACAGAATTTAGTATAGAATTACTTTCCGGCCATCAAAGTGATGTCATATATGCTAATGGTAATATGCAAGTGGGTGTATTGATTAATATTCAAGCAATGGATGAAAATCTACATATTATTCAACTAACTGATGACCAACTCGATAAAATAGAATTAATTAACTATGTAACTGGGAACACATTAGACCTAGAATGGTCATATAGTTCAACTAAAAATGATTATGATAATACTTTTCCTCACCCTACTCCTGAAAATACTAAAAAGTCCCCTTCACAATATAAAAAAATAACCGTAAATAAATTAGATAATAACTCTGAATATCAAAGAAAAATCTATTGGGTTACAACAACAAAATATGAATCCATCATGATTGCAGCACAAGTTTTGCTTGATGAAAAAATATTTGCAACAAATCAGGGAAGTCAAGATTCAAGTGCCTGCGTTACGGGATACCCCCGTATTATTTATCATTCTGACGATCTTGAACATCCAGATCCTGTCCTAGATCGCTCTGGTCAATACGTTGTTCATATAGATAAAAAATATTCTATATCACCACCTGAGCATTATGATAAAAACTATCATTGGCAACAGCACAATTATTATCTCACTTTGATAAATAAACCCACTGGATTCTCAGTAAAACATGTTGATATAGAAGACACTTACAATGATTATGCTTTCAATATTGCTAATTACCATGGCATTGTCCATCGTGTAGAATCTGATAATCTCTATTTTTGGTTTATCTGGGGAACAATGAAAAAAGATAAAACGGTAGGGGATGAACACCCCACAGTAAGAAAAAAATCTGTTCCAAATGTTGAGACAACGTACACATCAATTGCACAAGCTGATATCTTAACAGCAACACGTACAGATTCTGTTTGTCTCAGCAGATTGTACTTTGAGTCACCAGTAGAGAGATTCTGGGTTGAATTGCCAAATGCCTTGGCTCATTTCAGATTTTATGACAATTACGGAAATCAATCCTATCAAATAGAGTTTATTATGGAGGGTGCAAAATCCTTTCACCTACAAGATATGCAGCCGTAATTAAATTTTAATCTTAAGACTATATTACTCTATAAAATTAAAACCCTAAAAAATAAAAATCGTTCCCTAATAAGAGCTGGAAATATTTTATATAAAGCAGGAGAAATAATATGATTAGATTAGATGAAAATTACGATTACCCTAGAGTAGTCGACCATTTGAGTCATTTTAGTATTGATTTGTACTCAGGTCATCAACAAGATTATCTTTATGCCAATGGGAATATGCAAATTGGTGTTTTTATTACAATTGTAGCAGTGGATGCTAATCAAGAACAAGTTAAGTTATATGATAGTATATTAGATACTATTGAATTAATTAAATTCACTGACAGTCAAAAACTGCCAGAAGGATGGTCATATACTAGCATTGAAAATGATTATAGCCATACATTTCCTTTTGCTAATGACACATTTAAAATGGAAAATTTTTTTGATTTGTCATATAGAAAGGTACCACATTATAAGTCAGATGAAAAACCACCATATTACCAAAGGAAGCTCTTTTGGGTTACAACTAATAATATTGATTCAATCAGGATATCAGCGAAAATAACACTTGATGGGAAAACTTATAAAACATTTGATCAATTGACCTTAAAAGATCACAGGGAAGGCAGTAAATTTACTACCCTTGTTGGTTATCCTCCTATTATTTATCATGCACAAGATCTTATCCATATTATAAAAAAAGACTTCAATTTTGGTGAATATGTAGTTAAAACTGACGCTAGGGAAAAACACTATAAATGGGTGCAGAATAATTATTACATTCTTCCAAAAATTAAATTTGGTAACTTTACAATTAAGGATATCACCGTTTCTGAGACTTATAACGATTATTATACTACAGCGAATAATTATCGTTGCTTCACCCATCATACAAAAGCTAACGATCTCTATCTTTGGTTTATCTGGGGGCAAGAAAGAACAGTAAAAGATGCAGGGGATAATCACTCTACAAAAAAAAGTATAGATGACTTTACATACGAGGCAACGCCAAAAGTCACTATAGTAACCACTCCACGTACAGATGCTGTTTGTCTGAGTAGATTATATTTTCAGTCACCAGTACACGATTTCTGGGATGATTGGGACAATGCGAGCCCTTTATTCAGATTCACAGATATCTACGGAAATAAATCGTATCTAATAGCAATCGAGATGCAGGATTATGAAAACTTTACTATGAAAGATTGGAAACCATAATTGTGTTTTGGCATAAAGTGCATATCACACAACCTGTGGCCTGAAATAAAGCAGGTCACAGGTTTTTAATTAAATAGACTCTTCATCTTTCCAGTTGATTTTTTGCTGAGTTTATTCAGCCGAATGTAAATCCACCCACAACAACTGGCTATCAGCGACTAACGGCTTAATCGCCCCTTCGCGTATATCATCAGGCAACCACCATGCACCTTGTCCAAAGGCCAGCTGAACATTATTTGTACCCGTTATTTCCCAGCGCCCTTTCAGGACATAAAGCACACCGCTGTGAGATGTTGGTAATTTGCGCTCATCAGTCACAAAAGAAATTTCAGAAACCCACTCAGAATTACGGGTCATGATATTGAAACACTGAACAGAACCATCCAACAGTTCAGCATTACCCGGAGTATTACCGGAAAAATGGAAGGGAGCTATTTTTTGTACCAGTTCATGTTCAAGGAACCCAGGACTGGTTAAACGAAGCCCCTTACCTTTTAATAATACAATTGAACGATCAATCCCCGGGAAGTGCCCCAATACCCCATTTTTATGGATAGATGTGAAGCAGGCACGCCAGGCAAAATCATCAGCATTCGGCCAACAAACAATATCTCTTACTTCCCCAATACCCCCAACCCATTGCTCTCTTGGTAACTCTGTATAATCGAAACACTTCATTCTCATGCTCCTATTTTTCCACTGCTTTTATATTTTATTTACACCTAAAGAGGCAATTTATGTCGAATTGTAAACTTCTCAAAGAATTTTATATATCGCAATAGAAAAACAGTTAAAATGTGACTAATTACCCGTATTCCTTTAACAACATACGACACAAACTTCCTAATGTTTTCATAGCAGCAGTCTGAGTTTCGTTCCATACAAACGAAGTATTCAGACGGAAAGCATGATCAAACTGAGAACTGGTAGAAAACATACTGCCGGGCGCAATACTGATATTTTTGGCCAGCGCCAGCTGATACAGTCGCCTTGCATTGAAAGGCGGTTCAAATTCCAGCCAGATAAAATACCCGCCCCGTGTACTGTTAACTTTGACAGAATCGGGAAAATACTCACTCACTGCCCGTAGCATCTGAATCTGCCTTTGCTCCAGTTGGCGCCGTAGCCGTCGTATATGGTTATCATATCCCCCCTGAGACAAGTATTCAGCAATCGCCAGTTGAGTCGGGATGCTGGCTGAAACAGTACTCGTCATCTGGAGTTGCTGAATTTTCAGAGCATGTTTTCCTGCCGCGACCCAGCCAACCCGGTATCCGGGAGCAAGGCATTTTGAAAAAGATGAACAGTGCATGAAATTATTTTCTTTATCCCATGCCTTAACCGGCATTGGCGGGT
Organism: Xenorhabdus sp. PB61.4; assembly: GCF_963894935.1. NCBI lineage: Bacteria > Pseudomonadati > Pseudomonadota > Gammaproteobacteria > Enterobacterales > Morganellaceae > Xenorhabdus > Xenorhabdus sp. PB61.4. The sequence goes on along the minus strand of NZ_CAWQJR010000214.1, from coordinate 15,946 downwards.
TCTGGTCAAAATAGAGTTCGCCATAAACATCATCTTCGATCAGAACAATTTCATTTTCATTCAGAATTTCCACCAGCCGTTGTTTGTTTTCTGCCGGCATACTGACGCAAAGCGGGTTCTGGAAGCGGGACATCAGCCAACAGGCTTTTATCGGGTATTTTCCTGCCACTTCTTCCAGTACATCTAAATCAATTCCGGTTTTCGGATCTGTTTTGATGGCAATTGCTTTCAGGCGCAAACGTTCAATAGCCTGTAGCGCACCATAAAAAGCGGGTGATTCAATTACCACCCAGTCGCCGGGAGAAGTGACAGACTGAAGGCTGAAACTTAAAGATTCCATTGCTCCTGCGGTGATCACAATTTCATCAGGAGAAACATGCATACCCTGTGAGGCATAACGACGGGAAATATTGCGGCGCAACTGTTCATTTCCCGGAGGTAAGTTCACCAGTGAACTATGGGGGGCAAAACGACGGGCTACAGATGCTAATGTCTTGGCTAATTTGGGCTCCACCAGCAAGGATGGATCGGGAAAGGCAGAGCCAAAAGGTATGATTCTGGGATCTTTACATGCCTGTAAAACATCAAAAATTGAGGCGCTGATCTCTACATTTTCGCTCAAATTCAGCCTGTTTCCCCCTTTTGCCGCAGCAAACGGCTTTATCCGGGGAGCGACATAATAGCCTGACTGTGGGCGTGCTACGATCCAGCCCTGACTTTCCAGTAATTGATAGGCCTGCAATACTGTCATCAGGCTCAGCCCTGACGATTTTACCGATTCCCGTAAGGAGGGTAGCCTATCCCCCACCAGCCAGATATTATCTTCTATCTGTTGGCGGATGGTCACTGCCAGTTGCTCGTAGCGTGTCATATACCGGGTCTTCCTTAGAGTGTTATAGGTCATTAACAGAGCATTTCCACTATTATACACTTCGTCTTTCAAGTTGCCTCTTTGTTGGCGACGCTCTCTCACCCCGGCCACATAGTTATACTCAAGTCTTGCAATAGCTCTTTCAATAACGGGATGTTACCTATATCAATAGTCTGTGCTCATTTTCTCAGAGGATTATTTTCATTTCAGAAAACAATTTTCAGGATAATAATGATCCAAAACCCGGCACGCAGGTATTCAGCCCTAGCTGCTTCAGGAGCATATAGGCTGTCGCCACAGAAGCTGAAATTACAGGTAAGCCCATGCGGGCTTCGATCAGAGGCACTGAGGCCAGTGAAGGCATTTGTACACAGGCGGAAGCGACTATCACATCCACATTGCTGTTCAGTCTTTTTGTTATTTCCGCTGGTGCCAGCGGATCCTGACGCCCGACCGCCAGATTATCCGCAATTTCCAGTGAAATACTGTCAATGACTTCAATACCTTCATTTTCTATATAATCGATCACCAGCTGTGTTAACGGTTTCATATAGGGTGTCAGTATTGAGACTCGTTTTGCCCCTAACGCGTTAAGCCCATCCACCAATGCGCCGGCACTTGTGATCACCGGTGCCGGATAACCGTTTTCTGATGTCCTCAAATGCAAACGTTGCTCAGAAATCCGGTGGTATCCTTTGCCCATACTCATGATTGCCACCAGACAGGCATATCCCAACACATCCACTGAAGCATCTGACAGTTCCAGTGCGCAGCGATCACTGTCTGCATCCATTGCCGCCAGTTCATCTTTGCTAACTGTTTTCATTCTCATGCGACTCGAATGAAAGGTAAAACGCTCAGGTGCTACCATTTCACGGGCACGTAAAATAGCCGGGATCTCTGTTTCCATCGTGGTATTTGAGGAGGGTACAATCAGCCCTACCCGAAAACAACGCTGTTCACTCATGGAAGTTCCTCCCTGATAGGATTCACCCCATCCACAACTGGATTATAGTCAGTCTGTTCGGGTTCATCAGTAAACCTGACTGCATTCATGGCTCGTCGGCTGACGGCCAGATCGAAAATATCAAAACGATTGTAATGCCCTGTAATATCATGCATCTGGCGGGGCTGAATACAGCGGTTCAAGTCAATTTCCGCATAAACAATCCCTCCTTTATCAATCAGAGGAGTGCCAATCACACGCCCGTCCGGCCCGATAATTCCCGTAAACGCGCTATTACGACGTGCCAGCAAATGTTTTGCTTCAGGGTGGCTGGCAGTCATAGCCTGCACAATTTCCGGCGATATAGTAGAACAGGAAACAATAGTGAAAACTTTGCCTTCAAAGCAATGTGCGGCAGCCCGTAAACGGATAGCTTCTGCCATATCATAATCCGGCGGAGCGACAGGCAGGGAAATGTAACTGGCGACATGTACCAGCTCCCCCTGTGATAGCAAAGTAAAACGCGCCAGTGGGTTGGTATTCTCACCACAGGCCAGCACACCCAGCGGACCAGTGCTGGTGTTATGTACGGTCAATGAAGAAGCATCGCCATTAGCCCATGTCAGTTTTTCTGCCCATGTCGGCACCAGTTTACGATGTCGCCCCAAAATCTTTCCTTCGTCAGAAATGGTCACCAGTGTGTTATAAATTGTCGCAACACCATTGGGATTGCGTTCATTGATGCCGACAACAACATTGATGTGATGACGAGCCGCGGCCTGTGCCACCTTGAGGATCTCAGCGCCCGGTACTTCAATGGCCGATTTGCACAGTTTTTCAAACCACGGGCTACCCTGCACAGGGTTCATGATCCAGTTCCAGTAAGGATAACCGGCAATAAAGACTTCAGGAAAAGCCACCAGACTGGCTCCGTTATTCGCCGCCTCATGAATCAGCCGGCAAACGAGATCAACCGTGGCTTCCGTATCCAGAAAGACTGGCGCAGCCTGTACCGCAGCTGCCTTGAATTTAGGAAGAGTTAGCATGTCAGATTCCTGTATGAGGTTTATACGGCGATGACGGGATGACGCAAATCACCAATTTTCTCAAGGTGAGCTTCAATCACATCCCCCGGCCATAACCACTCTTGCGGGTTACGCCCTGCCCCTACGCCCGACGGTGTTCCCGTGGCGATAATGTCGCCCGGCTCCAGCACAATACCTTTACTGATATCAGCGATCAGGGCATCGACCTTGAATAACATATGGCGGGTATTGGAATCCTGTTTGGTTACCCCGTTAACTTTCAGGCTCAAGGCGAGGTTATGCGGGTCGGGGATCTCATCAGCCGTCACAATACAGGGGCCAAAAGGCGCGTAAGTATCCTGCCCCTTAGAATAGATCCACTGCCCGGCACGACGACAGTCACGGGCACTCATATCAATAATCAGGCTATAACCGAAAACATATTTCAGGGCATCAGCTTCCGATACACCTTTGGCCCGTGTTCCGATGATAACGGCTAATTCCACTTCCCAATCCAGTTGCCGGGTAATTTCGCTGTTATGCTCGATGGCATCCCCCGGCCCAATTACCGTGGAAGGTGGTTTGGAGAAGATAACCGGTTCTTTGGGCAGATCTTTTGCCGTATCCAGCGAACGGCTGGATTCTTCAACATGCTCAATATAATTCAGGCCAATGCCGAAAATGTTTTTACGTGGGCGGGGAATAGGAGCAAGAATTTTGACATTTTCCAGTGGCCGGATGACACCGACTGGCCATAATCCGTCAAATGAATTCAGCAACATTGCAGTACTACTTATGGCAAGTGGCCCCAGTTCAATAAAATCCAGCATATTATCCGGTAATGTGCTGCCACTATGAGCCGCCAATTTTGCCAGATCAACGACATTATTATTCACTATCGCCCCCAATCGGGCCTCAGCCGTTATCTCAGTACGATAAGTAATTAAACGCATTTTATTCTCCCACTCGCTGATGCCCGTGATTCTCGTTCAGGGCTTCTTCATAATACAGCTGTAATGCCTGCATCACCGGCAAGTCGCTGAAACAGAACAGGCAGGCATCTTCGGTTTGTGATGCATTCGCATGCTCATGATATTTCCATGAAGGTACGCAAAAGATATCCCGCTCCTGCCAGTCGAATCTTTGACCATCAATAATAGAATATCCCGCTCCTTTCGCGACCTGATAGATAAAGCTGCCGGTATGCCGATGAGCCTTACCAATAAATCCGGGGCGCAATAGCTGCATACTGGCACCCAGAGTTGGCATAACATGCCCGCCAGTCAGAGGATTGATGTAATACATCAAGATGTCATCAAACGGTGATCCCCGTGATATTCGGGCATAACCTTGCAGAGCGGCGTAAGTTGGCTTCCACTGGTATCTGAATAATGGGGAATAGGGTTTATCCCAGCCCACATTTTGCGGACGCAAAGCAGGCGCTCCCCACAGCGCCACAGAGGAATCCACCGGTTCAGTCACGGCCTGGCGCAGATCAGGGTGTACCTTATAAAACCCGGCTTCCAGAGTATTCACTAATGGCATATCAAGGCCATCCTGCCAGATGCACGGAGAACCATCAGGCTCCACCCCATGTTCATGCCAGGTTCCATTGGGTGTCAGAACAAAATCATTCGCTTCCAGCAACATCTTCTGGCCATCAACAATCGTATAGGCACCACGCCCTTCCATGATGAAACGCAGGGCCGAAGAAGAGTGAGCATGAGCCGAAGCAGACTCTCCCGGTTGCATAGTCTGAAGCCCGGAATAAAGTAAACCGACGGCAGGTCCTTCACCGGATTTACCCGGATTCTCCAGATAGACGACCCGACGACCGGCTTTTTCCGGAGTCACTAATTCAGCGGATTTAAGAACATGTTCACGTAAGTCACGATAACGCCAGAGAACCGGAACGGAAGTGGACTGAGGTTGCCACGGCTCTATTTTGTTGGCGATTGTCCAGAGTGCCCCTGTGTGATATTTTGCCAGCTCTTTGTAATAGGCCAGCAATTCAGGGCTATCGGCGACATTGGCGCGCCCGAGGATATCTTCTCTGTACTGATCGTGGCTTTCTTGCCTATTCTGCTCATATTCCTGCACATTTTCTTGTTGAGACATTTAGGTATCTCCTATACGGATAATAACTATCAACGGATAATAACTGCCATTTGAAAGTCGGCCTGAGTTCTAGAGGATACTCTTCTGGGCAAGCTGGCGTTCCAGTTGCTCTTTGCCGTAAAGATACGGTTCCGGCCAATTGATGTCTGTCCAGCCATATCTGGCACATTCATGCAGCAACCATGCGGCATCGGATAAAAATGGGCGGGATAAGGCGCACAGATCTGCCCGACCGGAAGCGATAATACTGTTAATCTGATCGGCATCGGTAATCGCACCCACGGCGATAACCGGCACATTGCCTTCATTACGGATACGGTCAGCCATCGGCGTCTGATACATCCGTCCGTAAACAGGTTGTTGTTCAGCGGAAACTTCCCCGGTTGAACAGTCCACCATATCAGCACCCGCCTCATAGAAAGTACGGGCGATGATGACAGCTTCATCAACGGTGGTGCCTCCCTTTATCCAGTCAGTGGCAGAAATACGTATGGATATCGGTAAATCAGCCGGCCAGACACGACGAACAGCGCGCAAAATCGCTAATGGGAAGCGCAGCCTGTTTTCCAGTGAACCCCCATATTCATCGTCACGCAGATTGGTGACAGGCGAAATAAAGCTGGAAAGCAGATAACCGTGAGCTGCCTGAATTTCCAGCCAGTCAAAACCGGCGGTGATAGCACGGTGAGTTGCTTCAACAAATTGCGAAATAATTTCACTCATTTGTTTCTGAGTCACCGCAGTTGGTACCTGTGAAATACCAGGCAGATAAGGCATGGATGAAGCAGAAACCAGTGGCCAGTTTCCTTCCGGTAAAGGATGATTAACCTGTTCCCAGCCCCGTTGAGTAGAACCTCGCCTTCCTGAGTGCCCCAGCTGAATGCCTATCCGTGCATCCGTATTCTGGTGGATAAAATCGGTGATAATTTTCCATCCCTGCACTTGTTGCTCATTCCACAAACCGGGACAAGCAGGCGTTACCCGCGCCTGTGGTGAAATCGCGGTCATTTCGGCAATGACTAAACCTGCGCCTCCCAAAGCTCTGCTGCCAAGATGAATCTGATGGAATGTTCCCGGAATACCCTCCACCGCCTTGTACAGTAGTGTTGGCGAAACCACGACTCTGTTTTTCAGCCTAATCCCCCGAACCTGATAAGGCGTCAGTATGGGAGGGATCAGCGGGGAAGATTGATCAGGCTGCCGATTGAACCAATATTCATAGTTTTCCAGCCATGATTTATCCCGCAGCCTCAGATTTTCATGGGAAATACGCTGTGAGCGGGTGAGTAAAGAATAGGCAAATTGCTCTGGCGGGAAATCTTCATAACGGGCCACATTTTCAAACCATTCTGTGGAATTACGCGCCGCATTCTGGATTTTCAGCACTTCCACGCTGCGTACTTTCTGGTAATGGGCCAGCCCTGCCGATAAATTCCCCTTATTGGCTTTCAGGCTGTTAGCGAGTTCAATGGCATCCTCCAATGCCAGTTTGGTTCCGGAACCAATGGAAAAATGCGCGGTATGGGCCGCATCCCCCATCAATACAATCGGTACATTTTTGCCCTTATCACCTTCTGGTTTAATCCAGTGTACCCAGTGATTACAGAGGATCCGGGGAAAACGGATCCAGATTGCAGCCCCGCGTAAATGGGTAGCATTGGAGATCAGGCCATGCCCATCCAGCCATTGGGCAAAGATACTTTCACAATATGCGATGCCCTCTTCCTGTGACATTTTGTCAATTCCTGCTGCCAGCCACGTATCTTCCGTTGTTTCAACAATGAATGTGGATAGCCCTTCCTGAAACTGGTAAGCATGAGCCTGAAACCAGCCATGTTCTGTTTCAGCAAACAGAAAGGTAAAAGCATCAAATATCCGATGAGTACCCAGCCAGACAAACCGGCAATGGCGTTGTTCAACATCAGGCCAGAAGTTTTCAGCATAACGGTTACGGATTTGGCTATTGATCCCATCGGATGCAATCAACAAATCAGCCTGATACTGGCGAGCTACCTCTTGCTCATCCTGAACCTGCGTCTCAAATACCAGCTTGACTCCCAGTTCCTGACAGCGATCCTGAAGAATATTCAGTAATTTTTTGCGGCCAATACCAATAAAGCCATGACCACCGCTGCGGTTTACGGTTCCTTTGAAGTGGATATCGATATTTTCCCAGCGGCTGAAGGCCACACTAATAGATTTGGCGGATACCGGATCAGCCATACTCAGGTTTTCCAGTGTGGCATCTGAAAATACCACCCCCCAGCCAAAAGTATCATAGGGGCGATTGCGCTCAATCACGACAACACGGTTATCAGGATTTTGTAACTTCATCAGCAAACCGAAATATAAACCCGCAGGCCCGCCGCCAATACACACGATGTTCATATTTTTTTTGTTCATGCTGGTTCTCCTGTCACACCTCTTATGGGCACGGGTTAAGGCATGGTTATTGGGTGAATGGTTATTGGGTGAATGGTTATTGGGTGAATGATTGGCTAGATAATTAATGGCTGGTTAATTAATGGATAATAAAATTCATCGGGTATGGGTATTGCCTGATGCGTATCCAGCGAGGTCGTGACATAAGTCTGAATCGCACTCATTCTTAATTCGCCTTCCTGACTGAAACAACGCTGACGTAGCTTAAGTGATTTTTTACCAATCTCTTCAACATTCAGTTCCAGCCAGACTTTATCGCCCATTCTGCTGATCGCCTTAAACTCCGCTTCCAGATGTACTGTGGGTAAGCCGAAACGGTGCTTAGCAATGTAAGCGGCATATCCCTCTGGCGTTAGCTCATCGAACCAATCTTCCAGCAAGTTGTTGAACATCACAAAATATTGGGGATAAAAAACAATTCCCGCCGGATCACATTCAGAAAACCGAATTTTGTGAGGCTGTATAAATTTATGCAGGCTCATTACTGACTCCTCCTCCATTCTTTTTCAGGATGTTAGTTTCAAGATGCTGCTGATATTCATGCAACTGGCGTCCATCCTCATCGGCCAGCGCGGCTTCACGTAATTGTCTCAGATTGTGTGCCGACAGCTTTTTCCGATGGCAATCGACAAAGTTCATCAAACTCTGAAAATTTTTCAGACCACGGGAGTGCGTATCACCATATCCTTTCAGCAGTTGCTGACACTTCACAACTTCCTCAGCCAGTGCCGGATCATGTTTTGCTGCTGCCACAATGCGTCGTAGCCAGTTGTCAATTCCTGCCGTTTCACGTTGAAAACGCAGGGTACGGCGGCGTATCCGACGTAAACCCGCCAGCATGTAAAGCAGGAAATATCCCCATATTGAGCTGGTCTTAATGACGTAACCGCGACTGAACAGCTTTGTCAGTATCCGGTTTATAGTGTGAGGACGGGATAACCAGCGGCCAAAACCGGCCGGTAAGGTGTCGCAGATTTCTTCTGCTCTGGGGTGTAGAAATTCATTGATTTCGACGAGCTGATACCTGTTTGCCCGTACCTCCTGGTGAACCCGTTTGAAACGGCTGGCGCGGGTTTTCAGATCGGCCACACGGATGATGTCTTCGTAAGTCATCCAGAGTGCCAGATGACGGGCCGCTTCACGCAGTAACTGTTGGTTACTCTCTCCAGCTTGACTGACCAAATGTTGCAGCCGATCAAGATATAAACTGGCGTATTCCGGATCCTGATAATCTACCAATCGCCTGACAGCTTTGAGCGTAATTTTATGAATACAGGACGGTAGATTTTCCTCAATACGCAATAAAAGCGCGTTCACATCATGATTATTAATGGGCTTGTTATTAGTGGAATGGTTATTGTTCGAACCGTTATGTCTAACAAAAATGTCATGTCTGGCATCATTTTTATGCGCCGAATCACTGTGCCCGGAAGGGTGATTACAGCCAGCAGATTGCCCACAGGAAAGGGCTGCCTGTGCCCGGCTCAGTCCCAGACCAAATGCCTGTAAACTGGGCTTTATCCCGACTCCGCCCCTGATAATCGCCTGTTCAAACTGAATACTGCTAAATGGCAGAATACCTGTACCACAGAGTGCTCCAAACAGGACAGAACTCATGACGCTGCCACACTTTTCCGCCATCTGCGCCATATCAAAATGGATAAAACAGCGGGCTGCCTGCTGTGACTGTCGGATTAACCGACGGCTATCCACCCGTCCATCGCCCATTGCTGATTTTTCTTGCATAGTGAAAGCCCGATGCGTTGAGGCGATCAGCGTTGTACGATCCGGAGTCACAAAACCGCGCTGAACTGCACGTCCGGCTTCCATTAATTCAGAGGCCAGCACAATATCCACATCACCGGCTGTCGGCATTAATGCCAGCACCGGAGCCGGCGCATCGGGATCGTCCGAACCGGGGAACAGTTCAACGTAATATATTGTGGCTCCCGTCCGTTGCGCGACACCGGGTACTGAAGTCGCCTGAGCAAAGTAGCCATGTGCCTCGGCCAGACTGACAATCCAGTCAGCCAGCACACCTCCACCCTCACCACCCATTGCCAGAATGGCAATTTTGATAGGCTGGGTTTTCATTTTCATCATCAACGAATTCATGGATGGTGATACCAACATGGTTTCCCCCTCAGGGATGACAGCGACAGTTTGTTAAAACTTATCTTGTTCACGACGCCTTATATCCCGGCGTTGCAGGTAATGGATGAAACCTTTGCGAATACGGTACAGCAGCAGATCCCAGCGGGAGGGATTAGTCACAATTCTGGCCCTGAAAAAAGAGGGGCATAGCACAGCTGCATGGGATATTTCCCCGCACAGCCCACATCCCACACAACTGTTCAATACAGTGACTACAGGGTCAGTACGTAACGGATCAGGATTTGATTTAATGGAAAGGGAAGGACAGCCGGACAAACGAATACAGGAGTGATCACCTGTGCAGGTATCAGGGTCAACGCCAAAACGCTCATGTACCACTCTCCGCCCGGCTGCCAGCATTTCTTTGTTTTCTTTTTTTATCCGGCGCTGTTTATTCAGCATACATTCACTTTGCGCAACCACGACTTTCGGGCCCTGTTCTTTGGTTGTCAGTGCCTCCCGTAAAGTTTTGATCATGCGTTTGAGATCATAGGTACGCCTGATTGTGCGTACCCACTTCACCCCGACCCCTTTGACGGCTTTTTCGATGCCATGCCCGGTGTTACGACTGGTATTAAAGGCTGTTGAAGATGGAATATCCTGCCCGCCAGTGGCCGAGGTATAGCTGTTATCCACAATAACAGTCAGATTATCACTACGGTTAAAAACACTATTAGCAATACCGCTCGTCAAACCGTTATGCCAGAATCCACCATCACCCATCACGGAAATTGCCCGCTTATCTGAGGCTGACGCACTCAGTGCTGAAGCACTGGCTGTACCTAATCCATACCCCATTGTGGTATTACCCAGATTAAATGGCGGCAGAATAGCAAACAGATGGCAGCCAATATCCGCACTAATATGATGCTGCCCCAGCTCCCGTTCTAACAGTTTCATCGCGGTAAAAATCGGGCGTTCCGGGCAACCGGTACAAAAACCGGGGGGACGGGCATGAACCGCATTATCTGATATTTCATTTCTTGCATCCGTGCCTTTCGTTTCCCCACTCGGTAAAGTCACTGATGGGATTTGCACCTGACAGGCAACTGCCGGTACTTTGGCTTCAATCCGGTCATAACGCTCCAGAAAAGCACGAATTCCTGCCAATACCGTGGCTGTATCATATTCCCCCTCCATTGGCAGTAGATCCTTACCGTGTAACCGAACCGAAATATCGTGCTGATGCAGGATACTGGCGACATTCTGTTCGACAAAATTGGGTTGCCCCTCTTCCAGAACCAGAATTGCCCGTTTACCGTGACAAAAACGTGCAAACTCCTGATCAATTAATGGGTAAGCCACATTCATGACATACAGTGGAATAGAACTTTCACCAAAGACATCCGCCAGCCCCAGTAAATTCAACGCCCGGATCACGGTGTTATAACAACCTCCCTGTAAAGCAATGCCTATATCATCCGCCCCTTCAGCAAAGAACTCATTCAACACATGCTGCTGAATAAAGCGCACAGCGGCAGGCCAGCGTTCCTGAGTTTTCTCTTTTTCATGCAAAAAACTGGCAGGCGGCAGAACAATACGGTTGAGGTCACGGGTCGGATTTTCCAGCGCATTTTCAACCCTGAATATCGGTAACTGATTATCAGCACAAACAAACCTGCCATGTACATGGCAGGCACGAATACGCATCTGCAACATAACCGGTGTATGGCTGGCTTCCGATAACTCAAACCCCATCTTCACTGCCTTTACAATCGATGGCAGATTAGGGCGTGGATCAAGCAACCAAATCTGTGATTTCATAGCAAATGCGTGGCTACGTTCCTGCATAATTGAAGAACCCTCACCATAATCTTCACCCACTATGATCAAGGCTCCCCCTAAAACACCACCAGATGCCAGATTTGCCAGTGCATCAGAAGCAACATTTGTCCCAACTGTTGCCTTGAATGTCACAGCACCGCGTAATGGATAGTTAACTGAGGCAGATAATGTGGCAGCGGCAGTGGCTTCACTGGCGCTGTTTTCAAAACGAATGCCATATTCAGACAGGATATCCTGCGCGTCAGTCAGAACATCCATCAAATGAGAAATGGGTGCTCCCTGATAACCAGCAACATAGGCAACACCTGATTCCAGCAGCGCTTTTGTGACAGCGAGTATACCTTCTCCGCTGAAAACTTCGCCCTGCTTCAATCTTAACTTTTCCACTTCCTTAACGAAGGATCGTTCTGCCATGTCCACCTCGCATTTTATGCATCTTTTTTAATGCCACTGGATTTCGAATTACATCGCGGCAACAGAGGAATAACTTCCCGGTAGATAGCCGTATATTGATAAAAACGGCGACTGGGGTGACTTAAGTGCAACTAGAAAGACGGGTATATGTAGTAGTAGGAGTATGGGGAATATGAATTAATGATCAATACATGAACCATCATGCATTGATCATTTATGCAGTAGCCGGATAGGTCATGCAAAGAATGGATATACGCTTCGTCTTTCAGTTTTCAATCACAAAATACAGCCACTACTATGGCCGCCGTATTGGTATATCAACTCCCACAATATTGTCCATCGGGACTGTAATGGAGAATTTGATGTCATTGTTGCCCGCATGCAAGGTGACGAATGTTCCCATCTCCGCGACCTGATCGATACTACCGCCGATAGCCGTTGATTCAGGTGTATCAGGATGGCGATGGTAAGCCAATTCCCGAATAGTTAACCCACGACAATCCAACACTGTGACTGTCGGAGTGTTTTTATGTAACGATATATCCATATTTGATCTTTTTTATGCCAATTACCTGATAATTGATGTGTGAATATCGCTTTGAAATTAGTCTGCCACTTCCCCCCAATTTAGGAGGAAGTGGCAAAACCTTCTGCTATTTAATTAATTTTTACTTAACTGAATTTTTATTATTTTCTGACTTTATGCGTGTTGCGTCATTAAATCGTGATTATGCCGTTCAATTGTTCGCATAAATCCTTCCGTTGCGCCATGTTTATTCCCTATGTAGTCTGCACTGATTATTCCCGCATGCGGCAGTCTATTAATACCATTGGCCAAAGTATTCTTGACTCTGGATAGATAGCTTTTTACTCCTAAAGTCAATTGCTTACGGGCAGGGGAAGCAACAGGAATATTTGTCTGTATAACATTAAGTTTATTTTCTGGCGCTGAGCCTGCGTGAAACTGGCTGAGGAATTGAACCGTGTCGTCTACGTTTGCACGATTAGCCCACTTTGTGTGAACTTGTTCTTTGTAAGACCACAACTCTGATTCAGTTCTGGCATTGCCATGAACCATGATCCCGATATTTTTTCCTTGGCTGAGTAAGTCAACCGTTGCGTTTCCCAAACTCCGTGTATCTTCATGATTAATAAGATGATCATCATAATTTTGAATTACCCCCCCTAAAAACATATCTGACACCGCTTTCTTCTTTCCTTTGAATACAAATTTCATTAGATAAAAATTATTTTTATCACCTGCTGCGTAATCTAACAATTCCCTGACATCAGATGTGGCATTGCCTCCCGCGATACTAGGGCCATGAAAAAAGCTAAATGAACCATTTTTATTCTGCGCTACACGAATATCAAAATATCTGGCTCCCGCTTCTGCTTGCTTTTTCAGACTCAAGTTTTGAGTTTTAAATGCACGGGTAAATAATGCACCTAATGAAGATGCTCCATTTCTTGCTCTACTGTAGGCGTAAGTTCCTGCATCATGGCTACCCAACATAGCTATCTGAGATAACTTTGTATTAGCAGGTAATTTGCTATGGTTTATGGAATTACATCCTGTTGGATCAGATAGTCCAATCGGATTATTTCTTACCATCCTGAACAAATTCAGGCCATCCACCGTTCCCGCGGGGTCTGCTGAGAGCCAGCGACCCGCCCACGGCTGATAATACCGGTATCCGTAGTAGTACAACCCCGTCGCATCCCGTTCTTTACCTGAGTACCGGCGGGTTTTGTAATCCGCCTCTGTCTGGTTGCGGGTCGCCCAGACTGCTGTGCCTCCATACGGATAGTATTCTTCCTGACTGATCACGTTACCACTGCTGTCTACTTCCAAACCGCTGCTGCCGATAAGGTTATCGTAGTTGTAGCGAACCTGATCATTGATGTTGATTTCTGACGGTTTACCTTTCTCCCAGTGCAGTACCCGCACTTGTGAGCGACCCGCGTTTCTCACGGTAATAACATGCAGTTTCTCTTTTTCCGTTTTACCATGTGTCGTCGTGCGCAGTTCAAGCCCCGGTAGATATATCACTCGCTGCTTCTGCGTGATGGCTTCCATCTGCTGTGTGTTAACCTTCAGAACACGCTGGCTACCCGCATCATAGCGATAGTTTTCGCTATCATTTTTCCCACCCTTACGGGTGACCAGCATCACTTTCTGTAGCTCACCACGCGGTGTCCACACCAGATGCTGACCCGGCTGCATTTGTTTTTGATGCCCACTACCATCAAATAATGCATCAACCTCGCTAATCTCTTTTGTCAGTGTACTGAGTACGCTCCGGTTACTGCGGTTTGAGACGGTGAAATTGGTGGTATAACAGTTGTCGCTGGCTGGTGCACAATGGCGTATCTGTATCAGATTGCCACCCCGATCATAGTGGTAATGGCGGGTATAATTGGTATAGGCGTTATCTGAAGCTAAGGAGATACTGTCAGGGCGTTTTGTTTGTGCGACCGTTCCTGCCATTTCGCGTCCCGTTGCCGAGACCAACTGGTACAGGCTGTCATAAGTGTAGGTATTTTCCGGCACCACTTCTTGGTTTCGCCAGTACCGTGTTGCTTCCGCATCATTCGTGATACACAGCACATTTCCCACAGGATCATAAGTATAACGTAGATCTTGTAAGACCTTAGCCCCGATAGCATGCCCAGTCGGACGCTCTGTTTTTATTCCTATCAGGCGCTGCGTTTCCGGTTCATAAGTATATGTAGTCACCACCCCGTTACCGTGTTCTTCGCTCAGCTTCTGACCGGCAGCAGAGTAAGTCAGTGACTTCACAATAACCTGTTCCTTAGCCTGTCCCTTTTTCTTCTTCAGCGTTAGCCAGCTACCTTTCAGCAGACCAACCACATTGTAGGCCACACGTTGGCAATTACCTTCTGCGTCTATGGTGGTCAGCTCTGCGCTTGTAGCATCCACTGTGGTCAGCGTGTTGTAAGATTTTTCCTCCAGTAGAGTGTTCCAGACAGAAACTTTTTCTCCCTGCCAGTTAACGGCCGTTTCCGCTTTGTCTGCATCTTGCCGCAAACGGCGGCTGACAGAAAGCGGAGCACCACACAGGGCAATGCTCTTTATCTGCACCAAACCTGCCGTGTCATAATGACTGATGCACTGACCAACCAGATTCAGATTTTTTTTATCCTGACTATTGTCTGCATACACGAATCTCTCCGTAAACTGAATCTCCTTACTGGAGACCTGTTCAGTGATACCCAGCAAACGTCCCGGTAGAGCGCTGCCTTCATACAACCAGGAGCGAGTGATGGCGCGGCTTTTATCATCTCCGCCCTCTTTATTTGTTTCAATGCCGGTTACGGCTAAAAACGGCCTCCCGGCGGCATCATTAAGGGTCACCGAGATACCAGCATCAGCGCTCTGGGTACGCAGCACATTGCCGGCCAGATCAGTCAGATATGTAAAATTCACCAGTCCGGTGTCATTCAGGCGCGGGTCGGCGCTCTGCGTCAAAGCACCCCGTGCATCATAGTGATGGTGAGTGATACGTGTATCTACCACCGTCGGTGTGTAGGGATGGCGGTGATACGCGATTTCGCGCACAGTCTGCCCGCGGTTATCCCGAACCGTAACCATAGGGGTTTTACTGAACAGCGATGTGCTCATGATTGGCTCCTTATTGTTGAAGTATTAATCCGATAAATGAGAGTTTTTACTCTCAGTATTGTTTTCGGCATTACGCATTATAAGAAATAGGCATCCCAGCTGATGTTTTTATATTCTATCAATAACACCCTAATCTCATTAATGATGATTAGGGTATATCCCATAATATCACCGATGAAACTTTATTCAGTAGGATACAGGGAAATAAACAATTACATTAATTTTTCACGAATAATTAAGCAAGGTTGTATAGAAACACCTCCTTTATTAGGATACATCCTTTGAAATTGAATTAAATAGATAATTAAAAATCAATAGTGAGAATAAAGGTATTTATTGATGTTTATTTAATTAATAGATATTCATCAATAACAATAAAGAAGAATATTTACCCAAAAAGCACACTAAGAAAGAGGAAATAAAAACAAAAATATTAACAAGAACGACATATAACTGATTAATAAACGCCCAAAAAATAACAATAAAGATCAATTGAAGATATAAAATCGTTAATTAAAAAACTAAATAATAAGTATTCTCATATT
>NZ_CAWQJR010000213.1:0-20306 GCF_963894935.1 Xenorhabdus sp. PB61.4 | reverse complement strand
CATTAAAACAAATCAACTTTCCAACTAAAATTTAGTTTCTAGAGGATATTGGTAGAGCTTCGCTTATATACCTAAATGGAAACTGTCTTTTAATAACTCAGCTATTTCTCTCTAGGATTTTTCTGGTAAGAAATTATATTATCACTTAAAAATGAAAGTTTGTGTGAGATCATTTTATCGAGTTTCATCTCTAAAGAATATATCTCATGATAATAAATCTAACAAGATCAAATCACCATAAAAGCCACATTCCACTAAAAATTAATTTTTATTTAGAAATAAGTGAATTTCTAGCATATTTAATAGCTTCCTTGACAATTTCTATTGAATTAATATGATTTGCCAATAGTAAAACTAGACTAGCATCCAGTTGTCGTGACTCATTTTCACTTAACTGTACATGTGCTTGAACAAGCAGTGTGAAAAGCTCATCATTTGAGATTTTAGAAGCAGTTATGTTTAGACACATTTTCGTACTTCCTCATTGAGGTATTTCCCAAGAGCAGTGATATAAGCAAGCTCAAGCTCTATAGGAGTAGGATTTATGAGATAGGCGCATAGATGCTGATCTGGGCGAAAAAGCATTACTCCACCAGGGTGAATTCCATACCTACTATCCAGGAGATTTTTTGAGTCAATTAATTCAATTGGTAAACTTTGTGTTGGTGGATAATTACTTAATGTAATTTTGGCTGGTGCCTGTTTATCATGGTTTAATGGGCGAGTCATAAGTGTGAAATTATTCCCTCCAATGTAGTGTAATATCCAATCTGATATGCCATTTTTTTGTAATGGCATATCGGGTGCCGGCCCTCCAAGAGGTAACCGTGCTTTTTCCGAGAAATCGTTGATATAATTGAGTGGGCTGGATTTCAATATACTTGGTGTAGATAGCCTCCCAGAATTAACCATTTTACGTGCAAATTCACTAGTTCTAGCAAGAGTAAGCACCGCATCACGGTAAGTTAAAGCACTTTGGTTTTTCGGAGTGATGAATTCAGCGCTTCTAGTTGAGTTAAGTATATTTTCATCAGCAGCCGCACAACGCTCATAATTGTAGGTTTCTAGAAGCCGTTTGTCAGAAATCCCCGATAGGATCGCAGTGAGTTTCCAAGCCAGATTATCTGCATCTTGAATACCTCCGTTGCCCCCTCGACCACCAAATGGGCTTACTTGGTGAGCTGAGTCACCTACAAAAATTATATTATTATGAACGAAATTTTCGATACGGCGACATTGAAAAGTATAAATACTCGACCAAACTACCTCAATATTGGTCGTATCACCAAACATACACTTTAACCTAGAAAGGATACGTTCCTTTTGACATTCAATTTCGGTATTCGCTTGCCATCCAAGTTGAAAGTCAACACGCCAAATATCATCAGGCTGCTTATGGATCAGAACTGATCGGTCTGGATGAAATGATGGTGAAAACCAGAAACGACGCTCTGCAGGAAGTGAAGATTTCATCCTGATATCAACGATGAGAAATTTATCCTGAAAGACCTGACCTATAAATGGTAAATTGAGCGAGCGGCGTATAAATGACTTAGCACCATCACATGCTAATAGCCAATTTGTACTGAAGGAATAATTTCCATTAGGTGTTTCTATAAATAAATCAACATGATCATGAGATTGATTTATTTTTATAACTTTATGCTTCCAACGAAAATCAACATAACCGGTGGCCATACAAGCTTCCACAAGCCATTCCTCAACGTAATATTGTTGCAAGTTTAAAAATGCTGGATACTCAGTTTCGTTATATTCCTCAATTGAGCTGCAAAAAAGTGGGGTATCTTTAAGATATATTGTGCTAGTTTTCCATGCTACTCCCTTAGCCATTAGACGATTACCAAGCCCCAATCGAGATAATATTTCTAGAGAACGGCGTGCGAAAACGATGGCTCGTGACCCATCAGCCACTGAGTTATTCTCATCCAAGACTACAACGTGTATACCACGCAGACTAAGATCCAAGGCTAGTGTTAGACCGACTAAACCAGCACCAACGATAGTCACTGAATGATTTTGGTCTCGTCCACTTTTAGGAGGTTCGGAAATAGAAAAGCGTGGATATTTATACATGTTACCACCTCTGATTGTTTTAACTGCTGCAGGTCGTCATGTTGCTACAGAACTCGAACAAGTCTTAAGGGAATTTATTAGTTCTCTTTTGGGTGATGCAAATCCTGCTGACATTCAGGCAACACAACGAGTACTAACTGCGATTATAAACGAGGCAAACCTAAGAGATGAAAAAGATTAATATTTTTCTATCCGCTTTCTTGTTGATTTAATTACTTCTTACCACTTCTCGTATACAGATTATTGAGTGTATTGATTCAGATTAATATACAAAATCTTAAGTAATAATCCTTTATTTTATCCCATTTATAATCTGTTCACCATCACCAAGCAGACTACCAGTATTTCTGATGGTCTGCTTGGTGATGGTGATTGCTATAAAACTTTAGTTAAAAATAGTAGTAGCTACCCATTATTGTTACTAACCTCTATTTATCTTTGTAAGTTGAATATTCTGGGTAGATACGATTCACAAGAGTAATAAAAGTGGAAGTCCAATATTCAGTAGCCTCGTTCTTCTCAGCTTCAAGATTTGCCAAATCCTGATAAAGAGGGCTTCTCAGATAGTCTTCTAAATCATTTATATTTGAAAAACTTAATAATGACACGCCATCAAGAGAAGAAGTATATTCGTGATAGAATGGTTGTCCCTCTGCCGAAGGTCCAATATTATGCAACTGAACATACCGTTTTATAAATTTTCTTTCCTCATTTCTTTTATATAATTCTGGGGCATATTCTTCTAACCACCATTTTTGGAACTCAGTTCTCTCAATATTTGAACGCCTCTGATGAGTTTTAACTAATATGACTCCCTCATTTCCACATTCGCTAGGAATTACTATATATTGTTTTGATAGGAGTGGAGCAATATCACGGAAAATAACTTTATCTTCTGGTAGGATTTTTTTTATTACTCGTTCACTACTTAGCAAGAATGGAATATCATCTTTTCTTGAGAAGTTTAAATAGGCAATACCATCCCAACTTGGACGATTATACGATTTAATATGACCAATAACTGTGGGCCATAATTTTCTACATTCATCCACAGGAACTCTATAAGGTATTGTATCTGTTCCAGTTGGACCAGCAGCTAAACGATGTAACTGATCATAACGAACAAGTTTCTCCAAGATATTGGCATCCACATCCGTTTCAGGGTGAATAAAACGAACTCCGTGCACTTTTCGCCAGTATTCTCCCCAATGTTCAAAGTTTATATTAGGTTTTCCTTCGAATGCATTGTCTGAAGGAGATGCTGATGGATCAGGGATGACATTGCCATCGTGATCTAAAATATGCCCATCGGCACGGCTTCTTTCTGATAAAGGTGTATTATCTGCTCGAGAAAGAAAAGAACACAATACTATTAATGGCTCATGAGTACCCGGTCTAGCCTTAATATAGGGGGGGCGAATTAGCTGCTCTTCAACATAGTTAGCCATGTTTAAATGCTCCATTGTTATTGTGGAATAATGAAAGTGCTAACCCCAATAGGCTAGCACACAAACAAAAGGCACATAGACCGCTCCAACCAAAATTGGCCCATGAAAAACTCCCAATTGCAGCACCAACAGCCATGCCGCACATAGCTCCTGTCATAAGTAAACCATTTAATCTACTACGAGCATTAGGGTCTATACTATTAACTATAAACTGGTGGGAAACCAAAGCTGCCATTACTCCCAAATCAAATGTCATTGCTCCTATGGCAAGAGTGACTAATGAACCAGATAAAAGCCACATTCCTATGAATGTAACAAATACTAAACCACACCCTAATCGTATCGCTAAGAGCGGCCCTTTTTTATCTGCAAATCGCCCAAAAATAGACGCACCGAGTGCTCCGGCAGCACCTGCAATCCCAAAAGCACCAGCTATACTTGCGCTTTGGTTATAAGGAGCGGATGCAAGAACCATAGCTAAAGTAGACCAAAAAGCACCGAGTGTTGAAGCTAATAAGGCTTGGGTCATTACGGCAAGCTTTAGTGAACGATGTTGTCGCCATAGGTCCCATAAGCTCTTAAGTAATTTATTGTATGTAGTATTGCTAAGAACAGGAGGTAAAACAGGCAAATTACGTCGGGCGAGTAAGGCTATGATAATCATTAGTCCTGCTGCTATAAGTTGCATACATCTCCATCCCAAAAAGTCTGATATTAATCCCCCCAAGGCTCGTGATAACAATATGCCGATTAATAAACCAGTAGTAACAATACCAACTACATAACCTCTTCGAGATTCAGGGGATAATTGAGCTGCAACTGGAATAAAATCTTGTCCAACACTACTTAGCAGCCCAATCATAATCCCAGCAATGACCAATGAACTAAGGTTAGGAGTTAAGGCAGAAAAAATAAGTGCCAATGCAAGAAATAATGATTTAGTAAAAATCATATTTCTTCTGGAGAAAACATCACCCAACGGGGCAAGAAATAACATACCGGCAGCATAGCCAATTTGCGTTAGCGTCGGTACTAAGCCAATACGTTCAGCTCCAACATCAAATTCTATTTGTATAAGATGTAAGGCAGGTTGAAGATAATATACATTCGCAACGCCAAGCCCAGCACCTAGGGCCAATAGAAATAAGAGCTTTTGCGATAACACAATACTAAAGTTAGCATGTGAATTCATGAAATTATTCCTCATCCCACCTAATACATTAGAATACGAGATTATTTTTCTATTTTATTTAAAAATCACTGTATGGTATATAACAGGTTCCTCATAAGTTAGTTGACAATAAGTCGTCAATTAGGTTTTAAAAAATGACATATACCGATCCTTTTCGTTATACCATTATTTTTCTGTATGTCGTGGAGGCAGGGAGTTTTACGCTTGCAGCGGAAAGACTCCACATGTCAAAGTCTGGCGTAGCCAAAAGTATTTCTCGGTTAGAAAATCGTCTTGGCGTGCGTTTATTTAATCGAACCACCCGGCAATTAAGCCTAACAGATGAAGGCCTCGTATATAGTCAAGGGTGTTCACGCGCTTTAACTGAGCTTGAAAATGCTCAATTAGATATTTCAACACGTAAAGTCTCACCATCAGGAAAATTACGTATTGACATGCCAGTAGTCTTTGGAAAAAAATGGGTTATGCCAATACTTTTGGACATAACGGAAAAATATCCTGAACTTGAGTTAGATGTAACCTTAACTGATCGCCGGATTAATTTAATTGAGGATGGTGTAGATTTAGTCATAAGGATCGGTCAATTGGATGAAAGTGCAACCCTTGTAGCAAAAAACTTAGGGATGCAAAAATCAGTGGTATGTGCAAGCCCACAATATTTAAAAAAATTTGGCTATCCTCAAGTAATAAATGATTTGACAAATCATCAATGTATTACTTTCATAAGTGGCAATCGTCCCCTTCCTTGGTATTTTATTGATGAACAAAACAATACTCAATCTATCCTAATTCAAGGACGTATTAGTTCCAACCATAGTGAAACAATATTGGATGCCACACTACATGGCCATGGAATTTCGCTGTTATCAAACTGGTTAGTATCCAGTTATTTGGACAATGGGCAGTTGGTAAGATTACTACCTGATTTCCAGACCCTAGGATTCCCAATTCATGCTGTATGGCCCCAAAATAAACATTTGTCGCCAAAAGTACGGGTAGTAGTGGATGCTTTAGCCAAAAGTTTTATCACACAATCACCTTGGAATGAACCAAACAGTTTTTAAACAAATATACCGAAATAGAACGTCCAAGCATAAAATAGAAAAGATGCAGCTCATGTGAATTAATTCAATATTGATCTTAGGATCGCGTATGCACTGATAAGAAAATTTCTCTAGCTCTAAGAGAAATAAACTAAACAATCGATTATTCAATTAACTCTTTTAAAAATATTTTCCAGATATACCCATCTTCATTCAGGGCAAACGGGTCTACAT
Source organism: Xenorhabdus sp. PB61.4 (assembly GCF_963894935.1). Taxonomy (NCBI): domain Bacteria; kingdom Pseudomonadati; phylum Pseudomonadota; class Gammaproteobacteria; order Enterobacterales; family Morganellaceae; genus Xenorhabdus; species Xenorhabdus sp. PB61.4. Next base: position 14,295 of record NZ_CAWQJR010000213.1, on the reverse strand, counting down.
TATACTGATGGAAAACTCACCGTAAGGACTTTCAGCAGATAGCTATTATCCCAGCCTGCTTTATATCGCTTGGTTTTAAGACTTACCTTAACTGTTTTCTTGTTTTTCAGCAGATTTAACGCGACTTTATTCATTAAAGCTATATTTTTGCACCGTATCCACTTCTCAGACAGTTTTTATCTTCATGGAAACTCACATCCAACTACCAGTGTAATTTCGATTCAAGGTGCCAATGGTAGCGTATTGCATATGCTATAAACTGGGCGGTCTTGGCCTGATGGCTGGTGATGTAGTAGCGTTGTTCATACATCTCCGCTTTCCCTTTGATTTTTCGATGAGATTCAACCACGGTAATTCCGCCCAACGTTTTCCATTGCGGATGGCGTTCTTTCAGCCAGTTAACATCACTGACCAGTCATACCTGCTGCTGTTCTATACGTCTATGTTCCCCTTAGACACATCAGTTTCCTTCCAGTAGCCCCTTCAATTATCCAACAAAGCCAGCAATTTAGGGGGTGGGGTGACTTCGTTCGATTTATCCGAAACTTCCATCTGACCAAAGCAGAGTTGATTCACGGCTGACCAGGTGCTGATTAGATGGTCAGCCGAAGCGTCATTGGCTTTATCGAGCGTTCCCGCAACGTTTTACCATCCAACTCGATAGTGTCATTAGAGAGTTTAGCTAAGCTGTTCTCCCATTAGGTAAACACGTGTCCAAATTCTTGAGGATCAAGCCGGTTTATCACATCGTTAAACGTATCATAGCTGAGGATACCATTAAGAAGCTCCAGAAATTGTCGAAACCAATCTTCTTTGGATTTACTATATTTTTCAATCGCATTGAAGCCTTCACAGCTACAGATCACGGTACAAATCGAGATGGTCAGAATATCGATGAGTACATACTGTTTAGTTCGGTTAACACGCGGATAAATGAGATATCCGTTATTACTATACCGCGATAAGCTAATCATGAATGCGATTATCGATCACTCTAATAGCTTTTCCTTCGGAGCGCGGTATATCCCCACAGTTGACTATACTGACTTCGGTGTTGATCCCTATCATGGCTTTAATGTGATGGCGTAATTGGTGGCAGATATCGCAACGTTGCTGGATACTCAGTTGTGCCGGATCTTTCAGTTCGACCTTGACGGACAGGCTGTCATAATTCCCAACGCGGTCCACTTCCAGCTGATAATGTGGCGACAGTTCACTGAAACGTGTGATTTGTTCTTCTACCTGTGATGGAAAGACATTGATGCCGCGGATGATGAGCATGTCGTCGGAACGTCCGGTGATCCTGTCCATACGCCGCATATTGCGGGCAGTTCCCGGTAACAGACGTGTCAGGTCACGGGTACGGTAGCGGATCATCGGCATGGCTTCTTTGGTGAGTGTGGTGAAAACCAGCTCACCATTCTCGCCGTCCGGTAATATATTCAGGTTGTCAGGATCGATCACTTCCGGATAAAAATGGTCTTCCCAAATAGTCGAACCATCGGCATATTCCAGTGATTCCATGGCGACACCCGGCCCCATGATTTCTGACAAACCATAAATATCCAGCGCTTTGATGCCCATACGAGTTTCAATTTCATGCCGCAGCCCTTCTGTCCACGGCTCAGCCCCGAAAATACCGACCCGCAGAGAGCATTGTCTGGCATCGCCTCCCATTTGGCGTTCCAATACATCCAATAGTGTCAGGCAGTAAGAGGGCGTCATCATAATGACATCGGGTTTAAAGTCGCAGATCAGCTGTGCCTGTTTTTCTGTCTGTCCGCCAGACATCGGGATCACGGTAGCTCCCAGACGCTCAGCGCCGTAATGTGCTCCCAGACCGCCGGTGAACAGGCCGTAACCGTAAGCGACATGTATTTTGTCTTTAGCTGTTGCTCCGGCAAAACGCAGGCTACGGGCGATCAGATCAGCCCAGTTGTCAATATCCTGCTGGGTATAGCCAACAACGGTCGGACGCCCTGTTATTCCGGATGAAGCATGGATACGCACGACTTTTTCCATCGGAACAGCAAAGGTATCAAAAGGGTAGTTATCCCTCAGATCCTGTTTGGTAGTGTAAGGAAATTTAGCGATGTCCTCAAGCTGCCGGAAATCACTGGGGTGAATACCAATCGCATCAAATTTACGGCGATACATTGGCACGTTGTTATAGGCATGATGCAATGTCCATTTCATCTGCTTAAATTGTCGTGCCTGAATTTCATCGCGTGAAGCAAATTCAATAGAATCGAGACTGGCTTCGGGATGTTGAGTGAAGCTTGAGTTGAGGTGGTGTACGTTGTTGCTCATAGTTCCCGCCCTTTTGTTGGTTGAACTGTATCAGGCTGTTTTTATTGTTATATGCAGGTGTTGGTTATGAAATACGTTCAATAATCATGGCAATTCCCTGACCAACGCCGATGCACATGGTGCATAAGGCGTAGCGTCCGGCTCGCCGTTCCAGTTCAAGCGTTGCTGTCAGTGCAAGTCGGGCACCACTCATTCCCAGCGGATGCCCCAGTGCTATCGCACCGCCATTCGGGTTCACATGTTCTGCATCATCCGATAATCCCCACTGGCGCATTACTGCCAGTGACTGAGCTGCGAAGGCTTCGTTCAATTCGATCACATCCATCTGATTCAGACTCAGTCCGGTAAGAGCTAACACTTTGCTCGTGGCTGATAGTGGCCCGATCCCCATAATGCGCGGCTCAACACCGCTGGTGGCGGTTGCCACAATACGCGCTTTAGGTGTCAGCCCGTGTTTTAATGCTGCGGCTTCTGAAGAGATAATCAGGGCGGCGGCTCCGTCATTGACGCCGGAAGCATTACCGGCAGTGACGGTGCCTTCGGTCCGGAATGGTGTTTTCAGCTTTTGTAACTGCTCTAAGGTTGTGTCAGGGCGGGGATGTTCATCCTGTGAAATAATCGTGTTTTCCCCTTTTTTCCGGCGGTCAGGCAGGGTAACAGGGATGATCTCTTCAGCCAGAATGCCTTGTTGCTGCGCTTTAGCGGTACGTTGCTGGCTGCGCAGCGCGAAAGCATCCTGAGCGTCCCGGCTGATATCAAATAGAGCCGCAACGTTTTCTGCGGTTTCCGGCATCGAATCTGTACCGAATTGTTTCTGTATCAGCGGATTAATGAAACGCCAGCCAATGGTGGTATCAAATATCTGCGCCTGACGGCTGAAAGCCGTTTCCGCTTTTCCCATCACTAATGGGGCGCGGGTCATGGATTCCACACCACCAGCCAGCATCAACTGAGCTTCACCTGCTTTGATACTGCGGGCAGCAAAAGCCAGTGCATCCAGACCTGAGCCACACAACCGGTTGAGAGTTGTGCCGGGAACGGAATATGGCAGGCCAGCCAGCAATGTCGCCATGCGAGCGACATTGCGGTTATCTTCACCCGCCTGATTTGCACAACCGAGAATGACATCATCAATCGCTTGCCAGTCCAGTCCGGGATAACGTGCCAGCAATGCCCGTAGTGGCAGAGCGGCCAGATCATCAGGGCGCAGGCTGGCGAGGACTCCACCATAACGGCCAATAGGTGTACGCACTCCGTCACAAATAAATGCATGGTTCATGATTTTTCTTTCCTGATCGCTTTAGTAGGAGTCGTTGCTTTGGCGGGTTCTTCTAAAACAGAATGACCCAGACGGTGGGAGTGACCACGGAAAAAGGCGACAGTTTTGCCATTCTGATTGGTAATTTTGACGTCATATAACCCGTTAGTTTTGCCCTGATGCTGCACTGACGCGTTAGCAGTAAGCCGGTCACCATTAAAAACCGGATGGATAAAATCAATATTACAGCCGGAAGCGATAGCCGCAATTCCCTCACTGTTACAGGCATAGGCGAATGCGGTATCTGCCAGACTGAATATAATGCCACCATGACAGGTCTTATGGCCGTTAAGCATGGTAGGTACAATGGTCATGCTTAACTGAGCGATCCCGATATCGATATAGTCAATCTGCATTCCCATATGATTAGCACAGGCATCTTTGGTATACATGGTCTCAATACAGTTTCGGGCAAGTTGCTTCGGGGAAGTCTTCGTTTTATTAGGCATGATCTTTCTTCTTATGTTGATATTCATGTTGCCGGAGAGATGGAGACTGTAATGTGACATGGCCCGCCGCGAGCTGCCGAAGTAGGGGCGACGGACGATAACGGGTTTCCCCGTAAAACTGTCGTAAGTTTTCCAGTGTATTGAAAATATGCTGCCAGCCGAGCTGAGTTCCCCATGCCAGTGGCCCGATGGGATAATTCACACCGCGGCACATTGCCAGATCGATATCTTCGGCGCTGGCAATGCCTTTATTAAGCGCATCCAGTGCTTCGTTACACAGCATGGCCACAGTCCGCATCGTCAGCATGGCCGGATAATCCGGCAGTAAAATGACCTGCTTGCCGAGGGAATAGAGAAAACGGGCGATTTTTGCCGTTTGTTGTTGAGTGTTCTGGCAGGCTGCACTTATTGTGATTATCGGAGCAGCATGATAGTTGGCTGACAGATCAAACTGCACGACCGGAGCCTGAATTTCATCAGCCAGCTGGGAGCTGGTTTTGCCGGTTGCCAGCATAAAGAGAACATCATCAATCTGTAATGCAGGTGAAGGTAATGGGATATTGCATTTTTCCCCGCAGGATACCCCGTTTTCCTGCAACTTTTCCTGTAACAGAGCGGCAAAATGCGGCAGGGTAGACCAGTTTCCGTTCGCATTTATTTGTGCTGATGTGATTGGCTCAGTGGCTTGCATTTCATCAGTCGCAGGAAATAATTGCAGCTTTTTATCTGCACTATTCTTTTCTGCATTATTAGTGTCGGAATAGACATAAAACCCCCGACCACTTTTGCGCCCCAGATGATTAGCTTCTACCAGTTCTTTTTGTCGTAATGATGGCTGAAAGCGGGGATCACCGTAGAAAGCATGAAACAGGGATTCAGTAACGGCGTAATTGACGTCTTGTCCGATTAGATCAGTCAGTTGTAATGGCCCCATAGCAAAGCCGCCGGAATCCTTTATGACCGCATCCAGTGTCGCCGGAGATGCAATCTGTTCTTCCAGTGCGCGCAGGGCTTCGGCGTAAAAAGGTCGCGCAATGCGGTTGACGATAAAACCGGGTGTAGAGCGGCAAATGACGGGCTGTTTTTGCCAGTTGATCATGAGGCATTTAAGAGTTGCGATGATTTGTGGGCAGGTTTCCAGACCTTGCACGATCTCCACTAGTTTCATTAGCGGAGCAGGGTTGAAAAAGTGTAGCCCGGCCATGCGTTGAGGTTTACTCAGAACACGGGCAATAGCCGTAATCGACAGCGATGAGGTATTACTGGCAAAAATGGTTTGTTCTGAACACAGAGATTCCAGCTGGTGGAATAGTTTTTGTTTGGCTTCGAGCTGTTCGATAATTGCTTCAATTACCAGTATACAGGGAGTCAATGCCTGTAATGAGTCAACCAGAGTGATGCGTTGTAACAGCGCCTGAGTTTTGTCTGCATCGGCTTTACCTGCTGTGACACGCTGATGCAGGCGGGTGTGGAGTGTATCCAGTGCTCGTTGTGCGGCTTCAACATTCGCATCAAATAGCAGGACGGAATGCCCTGCTAGTGCTGCAACCTGAGCAATGCCGATACCCATCGTTCCCGCGCCAATAACAGCGATTGGGCCTTCTGGAATTGATTCGTTAGCTGTTGAATCACTGAATGTCGGACGATGATGTACTGGCATATTCATATTTATTTTCCTTTAAACTGTGGTTCGCGCTTTTCCATAAACGCCCGGATGCCTTCCTGAAAATCTTCTGTATGCCCGCACTGGCGTTGTAGATCGCGCTCAAGTTCAAGCTGCTGATCCAACGTATTGGTTGCGGCGGCGTAAGTGGATTTCTTGATGCACGCAAGGGAGACTGTCGGCTGAGAGGCCAGACGCTGGGCGATTTCCCATGCTTTTTCTTCCAGTTCTTTAGGTTCAAAGACCTGCCAGATCATGCCCCACTCCATTGCCTGTTCAGCACTGATTTTGTCTCCCAGCATTGCCATTCCCATCGCGCGGGCATGACCAATTTTACGAGGCAGGAACCAACTGCCGCCTGCATCCGGTGTCAGGCCAATACGACAAAAAGCCTGAATAAAGGTGGTATTGCGGGACGCGAGCACAATGTCACCCGCCATAGCAAGGGAAAGACCCGCTCCCGCCGCCACGCCATGAACAGCGCAAATCACCGGCTTGGGAAGGGTGGTCAGACGGCGGATTAGCGGGTTATAGTAAGTTTCAAGGGAATAGCCGAGATCAGGAACGCCACCTACGTTGATAACAGAACTACGATCATTTAAATCCTGACCGGCACAGAAACCACGTCCGGCCCCTGAAATCAGTACACAGCGCACTGATTCATCCTGTTCTGCGATTTGCAGTGCTTCACTGAGTTGCAGGTGCATTTCCTCGTTGATACTGTTTATCAGTTTTGGACGATTGAGTTTAATGCTAAGGACACCTGCTTTCACTTCAGTGAGTATCGTGGGTATATTTTCATTTTCCATCTACTAGCATCCTTTAAATGTCGGTTTACGTTTTTCAAGGAAGGCTGAAATACCTTCCTGACGATCGGCTGTACCTGCTAAGGCAACAAAATGTTGTCGTTCAGCGGACAGCCCTTGTGACAGGCTGGTTTCGTATGCAGTCTTGAGCGCAGCCTTGGCCGCCCGCAAAGCCAGCGGCGAAAATTCACTGATACGGTCTGCTATCTGTTGTGCACGTTTCAACGTCAGGTTATCGATGCAAATTTCACTCACTAACCCTGCCTGTTGCGCCTGATGAGCGTTAATGGCTTCGCCGGTTAAGATCATCTGGCTGGCAAGGGCTTTGCCTACACTGCGGATAAGCCGCTGTGTTCCGCCCGCTCCCGGCATTAACCCCAGCGTGATTTCCGGCAGTCCAAAACTGGCGTTTTCACCACAAATCACCAGATCACAGGCCAGTGCCAGTTCACAGCCCGCGCCGAGGGCATAACCATTAACGGCGGCTATCATCGGTTTGCTGATATTGTTCAGTCGTTGCCAGAGCTGAGGGCGACGGTCAGTTATTGCGCTGGCAACAGTTTGTTGCTGTAGTTCTTTAAGGTCAGCCCCGGCGGCGAAGCAGCGTAGTGAACCGGTAATGATAATGACACCGGTTCCGGCATCGGCATCTGCCTGCTCCAGACGTTGTACGAGAAGTTCCAGACAGTCATTGCTGAGAGCGTTGCGTACTTCCGGGCGGTTGAGGGTCAGTGTGCGTACCCGCTGTTGTTGAAGACTTAAAACCCATTCCTGATTCATGGTATCTCCTGATTTGCACTCTTATCTCTGGAATATTTCTGATTAATGAGAGATTTCAGACATCAAAATCAACAACAACACCATCGCCTTTCGGCCATGACTGGCAGCTTAAAATATAACCGGCGGCCAGTTGATCCGGTTCAAGGCTGTAGTTCACACCCATATCCACTTCACCGGATTTGAGCCGGCATTTACAGGTGGCACAAACACCACCTTTACAGGCGTAGGGCAAATCTGCGCCCTGACGCAGGGCCGCATCAAGAATGCTGTTATCCTCAGTATTCATCACAATATTCAGAGTGCGGCCATCTAAATGAATTTCGACACTCGTTTCATTGCGTCCAGCCAGACTGGCAGGATGGGAATTGGTATAGAGAGGATGGTTACCGGTATTGAAACGTTCACTATGGATGTGTTCAGGCGTCATACCCGCCTGTTCAAGTGCTGATTTGGCATCATCCAGCATCGTTTCAGGCCCACAAAGAAAAGCGTGATCAAACTGGGAAAAATTAAGCAGTATCTTGCCGATCCGCAGCAGGTTTTCGGTATTGATACGACCGTTGAGTAGCGGGCTGTCAGTGGTTTCCTGACTGAATAGATACATGACCTGAAAACGTTGCAGGTAGCGGTTTTTGAGATCAGCCAGTGCTTCCCTGAACATCACAGAGCGGCTGGTACTGTTGCCATAAATCAGCGTAAAAGTACTGTCTGGCTCCAGAGCCAGTGTGCTTTTGATAATCGACAGGATAGGCGTAATGCCTGAACCGGCTGCAATCGCCAGATAATTTCCCGGCTTGCTGGTATCAGGGGGATGACCAAAATTACCTTGTGGCTGCATGACATCCAGCTCATCCCCAACTTTCAATTGTTGGTTAATAAAGGTAGAGAATCGCCCCTGATAGATAGCTTTGACACCAATTTGTAGTGTGTCATCCAGTGGTGAGCTACAGATGGAGTAGCAGCGGCGCAGTTCTTCCCCGTTAACCTCAGCCTTAAGTGTCAGGTGCTGACCCGGCTGATAGTGGAAATACTCTTTCAGTTCATCGGGAATATTCAGTGTGACTGCGACAGAATCTGGCGTTTCCTGTTCAATAGCAGCAATGCGTAAGCGATGAAACTGTGTTCGGTGAGACTGCTTTTGTTGAGAACCGGGATGAGGAAGAATAGCCATCTGCTGCTCCCTTAAATACATTTGAAATAATCGAAAGGTTCCAGACAGTGCTGACAGCGATAAAGTGCTTTGCACGCGGTGGAACCAAACTCACTGATTTTTTCTGTCTGATGGCTGCCACAACGCGGGCAGGTAATGGATGCGGTGTCTGCGGGTTTTTCACAGGCTGCTCCCTGTGGTGGCGCGATACCGGATTCCCGCAGACGCTGTCTGGCATCGGCATTCATCCAGTCAGTCGTCCATGCCGGGCTTAGGCTTACGTTAATATGTACAGGGGAAAAACCGGACTGAGCCAGTGTTGTCCGGATTTCATTAATGAGAAAGTCCGTGGCCGGGCAGCCTGAATAAGTGGGGGTGAATACCACTTGCCACCCCTTCTGACCGTTCTGCTCATTCTGGAAAGCGGTAACTTCCCGTACCATACCGAGATCGGTGATCGATAACGTCGGCAGTTCTGGGTCGGCAATCTGATGCAGACACTGCCAGATCTGGTGGATTTCGGGTTGCTGCAACGCTATTGATTGCAACGCTATTGATTGCAAGGAACTGAGTTGCTGCTCCATCCTACCCTCCTATACCCTTCGTCTTTCGAGCTGCCTCTTTGTTGGCTGCGCTCACCAGTTATTGTCTGGATATGCCCGCTGTAAAAACTGCATTTCTGCCAGTATGTATCCGAGATGTTCTGTATGCCGCCCTTGCTTGCCGCCCTGCCGGTACGGAGTTTCCTGTGGTATTTCCAGCGTGGCCTGAGCAAAGGTGTCTTTGACCATTTGCTGCCACGGTTCATGCAGTGTCCTGGGATCAACCGCAATGCCAGCCTCAGCAAGTTGCTGCTCTACTTCATCGCAATGGAAAAGTTCGCCGGTAAAGCGCCACAGTTGATTGACAGACTGCTGCATTTTCTTATGGCTCTGTTCTGTGCCATCCCCCAGACGGATCATCCAGCCACGGCTGAAACGCAGGTGATATTCCACCTCTTTTAATGACTTATTGCTGATGGCGGCTAATTGGGTATCACGGCTCTGCCCTAATGCCTGATGGAGTAAGACGTGATAGGCATCGATAAAAAACTGGCGCACCAGCGTATCGTTAAAGCCTCCATTAGGTTGCTCCACCAGCAGAAGATTGTGGAACTCCCGCTCATCACGCCCAAAAGCCAGCCGGTCTTCATCACTTTCTCTATTTTTTTCAGCATCAGTTCCGTCAAGTGTGGCGGCATAGCTGAGAAAATGGCGAGCCTGACCCAGTAAATCGAGACCGATGTTAGCCAGAGCCAAATCAATTTCCAGTTCTGGCGCGTGACCACACCACTCGCACAGGCGCTGCGCCAGAATTAGCGGACTGTCTCCGAGACGCAGTACGTAGTTAAAAAGATTATGGTTGAAAAGGTTATGATCGAGGGAAGCGGTATGAGGCATGTTCATATTTCCCCCCTTACATATTCTTGATGCCGTCAGGGATCGTGTAGAACGTCGGATGACGGTAAATCTTGTCTTCCGAAGGTTCAAAAAAAGCGCCGCGATCCTCCGGCTGTGATGCAACCAAATAGATGGATTTCACCACCCAGATAGAGCAGCCTTCGTTACGTCGGGTATAAGCATCACGTGCATTTTCCAGCGCCATCTGATCATCCGCTGCATGGAGGCTGCCGACATGACGATGAGCCAGCCCCTGCTTACTGCGAACAAAGACTTCATACAGTGGCCAATCGGTATTGTTCATATCTTGCCTCCGTTTTCATCGATTATTAAATACAGTGGACTAAGCAGCCTGTTTTTTGGCAGCCATTTTTCTGGCATGGCTGGAAGCAGCCTCACGTACCCAGCTTCCGTTTTCCCATGCCCGGCGTTTGGCTTCCAGACGTTCGTGGTTACATATGCCGTGGCCTTTGATCACCTGATTGAATTCGTCCCAGTTGATTTCACCAACGCGGTAATGCCCTGTTGTTTCATCCCAGGCCAGTTCAGGATCAGGGGCTGTCATACCCAGTGCCTCTAATTGGGGAACGGTGTTATCGATGAATTTTTGTCTCAGCTCATCGTTACTAAACCGTTTAATTTTCCAGGCCATACTCTGGGCGCTGTTGGGGGAATCACTGTCATTAGGGCCGAACATCATCAACGTCGGCCACCAGAACCGATTAATGGCATCCTGTAGCATGGCCCGCTGAGTTTTACTCCCTTTTGCCAGCACGGTAACCGCTTCATATCCCTGACGCTGGTGGAAGCTCTCTTCTTTACAGATTTTCACCATAGCGCGGGCATAAGGGCCGTAAGAGGCACGACACAGAGCGACCTGATTGACTATTGCAGCACCGTCCACCAGCCAGCCAATGACGCCAATATCTGCCCAGCTCAAGGTGGGATAGTTGAAAATTGACGAATATTTCATCGTTCCATCCAGCAATTTCTGATAGATGTCCTGACGAGTACAGCCCAGTGTTTCTGCGGCGCTGTAGAGATAAAGCCCGTGGCCTGCCTCATCCTGCACTTTTGCCAGTAATACAGCCTTGCGCCGCAGGGTTGGGGCACGGGTGATCCAGTTGGCTTCCGGTAACATGCCGACAACTTCCGAGTGTGCGTGTTGACCGATCTGACGTATCAGATTTTGGCGATAGGCATCGGGCATCCAATCCTTAGCTTCAATGGTGATATCTGCCTCGATCTTGGCGTCAAAATGCGCCTGTCGTTGATGATCCGGTTGATCAGTTGTCATATAACGCTCCACATATGATTCTTATTTTTTTAAAAATATAGTAAAAACGAATCACTTAATGCAACCTTAAATCTACAAATTGATAACAAAAATATCAAACGTTTTATTTGTATATTTGTTGAGCTCATCACAATTTATGTTATTTATTTTTCAAAAAGTTGTAATTAATTTTTATTGTTATGGATAAGTAAGGGGATTGATATGCAGAGCCCAGAAAATGTTTGCTTTTGTTAATTTTTTGGGTGGTTTTTTGTCTGGATTATGTGATACATAAATATTGCATATTGTTTTAATGGTGATTCATTAATGATATCAGCGGAGAAAAAAATGCAACAATTGACCAGTTATATTTGTGGTGAGTGGGTTTATGGAAACGGTAACGCCAGAACTATTCACCATGCAGTAAGTGGTGCAGCGCTGTATCAGGTCTGTTCAGATGATCTGCCACTGGCTGATAGCCTTAGATATGCCAGAGAAAAAGGTGGAAAAGCACTCTCAGCCATGACATTCCAGCAACGTGCCCAGATGATGAAAGCCGTTGCAAAGCATCTGCTTGCCAATAAAGAAGCTTTATATGCTATCTCGGCAGAAACCGGAGCGACCCGCTCGGATGGCTGGGTAGATATTGAAGGGGGCATTGCAACGCTATTTTCCTATGCGGGTCTGGCAGGGCGTGAGCTACCGGATGATGTGTTGTGGCCGGAAGATGAGATGATCCCACTTTCCAAACAGTCCCAGTTTGTCGCTCGTCATGTTCTGACTTCCCGTCCCGGCGTGGCTCTGCACATTAATGCATTTAACTTCCCTTGCTGGGGGATGCTGGAAAAACTGGCACCGACCTGGATGGCGGGCATGCCGGCCATTATTAAACCCGCGACCGCTTCAGCACAGTTAACACAGGCAATGGTGAAACTGATCCTCGACAGTGGTTTGGTTCCGGAAGGCGCATTGCAGTTGATCTGTGGCGGAATTGGCGATCTGTTTGATCATCTCGACTATCAGGATGCGGTAACTTTTACCGGCTCAGCCCAGACCGGACATAAATTGAAGTCCCATCCTCGTCTGATTGAAAAATCCATTCCGTTTACGATGGAAGCTGACTCTCTCAACTGTTGTATTCTGGGGGATGATGTGACGCCGGATATGCCGGAATTTGGTGTATTTATTAAGGAAGTTGTCCGTGAAATGACCGTGAAGGCAGGGCAAAAGTGTACTGCCATCCGGCGTATTATTGTACCGGAAAGCCAGCTTGAATCGGTTAAGCAGGCGTTGATGAAACGTTTGTCCGGTGTTGTGGTGGGCGATCCGGCTTTGCCTGATGTCCGTATGGGGTCATTGATCAGCCTTGAACAGCGCGATGAAGTTCAGTCCAAAGTGGATTTACTGCTACAAAGTGGTTGTGAATTATTGCATGGTGGCTCTTTAGCTAAACTGCAACTGGCAGATAAGACGAACAGTAATGGGGCATTTTACCCGCCAACTCTGCTTTATTGTGCAGATCCGATGACCAATCAGGCTGTACATGAAACAGAAGCTTTCGGCCCGGTTTCCACCCTGATGACATATCAGGAGACTGGACAGGCGATTGAGCTGGCTTTAATGGGTCAGGGAAGTCTGGTGGGTTCGCTGGTCACGTCAGATGAGCAGATTGCGATGCAGGTCATCCGTGCAACAGCCTGTGCTCATGGCCGTATGCTGATTCTGGATGAAGCAGCTTCTGCCGAATCAACCGGACACGGTTCTCCGTTACCTATGCTGGTGCATGGCGGGCCGGGGCGCGCTGGTGGTGGTGAGGAGCTTGGCGGGTTACGTGCTGTGAAACACTATATGCAGCGTACGGCAATTCAGGCCAGCCCAAGTATGCTGGCAGCAATTGGCCGTGAGTGGGTACGTGGCGCAAAAGTGAAGGAAGATCCTGTCCACCCGTTCCGTAAATATTTCGAACAAATTGAAATCGGGGAAAGTCTGCTAACCGCCCGCCGGACAGTGACGGAAGCAGATATCGTCAATTTTGCCTGCCTGAGTGGTGATCATTTCTATGCTCATATGGATAAAATTGGCGCGGCTGAATCCCTGTTCGGTGAGCGTGTAGCACATGGCTATTTTGTTGTTTCTGCCGCCGCCGGCTTATTCGTCGATGCACCCGTTGGGCCGGTACTGGCGAATTATGGCATGGAAAACCTGCGCTTTATTGAGCCAGTGAAGATTGGCGATACGATTCAGGTTCGGCTGACCTGTAAGAAGAAGATCAAGAAAGTGCAGAAAACGCCGGATGATAAACCACATGGTGTCGTTATGTGGGATGTACAGGTTTTAAATCAGGAGCAACAGCCTGTCGCGCTTTACAGCATTCTCACGCTGGTGGAACGGCAATTGAGGGATTATGTTTGATCTGTACTTGTTAGCCTTTTCTGAATAAGAGAGTGCCTGAGGTGAAAAACAATATAAGTGGTATCCCTCAGGCTATTTTTTACATTCTGAATTTGGGTTGGTTATCATTTTCGGAGAGTGAATTTTGTAGTTTTTGAAATAACTCTTTTAAGTTTGAGATTAAGTAAGGGATAAATTTCTTATTTCCCAAAGTGCGTGTAAAGGTATCACTGGGCAGAAAGCGCTCCATTTCGGCGACAAATGCTTTACCTGTGATGATTTCAGGTAAGGACTGAAGGCGAAGCTCTAATAAAGTAGTAAAGTTTATTAGCTTGTAGTCAGCGATTTTTTTCATCACCAAATCAGTATTTAATTTGGCATTTTGTTGTTGTAACCAAACCAAATCCCAAATGTCACGATGGCGTACATAATTTCTGGTAGCAGGTAATGAAATCAATTTATCCGCCATTATTTCATCTAAGGTTTCTACATGTAACCTGAATTCTGGATAAGAAATTGACGAGAGGCCTGTTCCAGGAGCAAAGTTTTGGTGAAAGCCTAAAACGACTCCGGGGAGGAACAGGCCATGGACAAGTTAGTTGAAATTTTCTGCGATGTCGACGACTTTTGTCGTCTTTTCATCCCCCAGTGGGCGCAGTTTTGTCTCGATAACGGATACCGCCTGCGCCGCAGACAAGGCCGCATGTATCCCA
>NZ_CAWQJR010000212.1:0-20330 GCF_963894935.1 Xenorhabdus sp. PB61.4 | reverse complement strand
ACGATTTTAACGGGATTGGTTGCTTACTGCCTTAAAGAGAAAAAGCCATCACTGAAAATTTTCTACTCAGAAGAAGATATTTCAGCAATAGCTTAAGCGGAATTGGGGTTAGTTACCATTTTGTCGGCGAGCAAAAGCAGCAACCATATCCAGATATTCACTTTTAAACCCTAATGCAATACTACCATTTCCCCCCGTTGGCCGGAGTCCGCCATGCCGATCCATCCCGTCAGATTCATCATAGGTTTCATAAAGCTTTCTAGTAAAATAATTAGGGGTTCTCGGATAACCGCCAATCGTACCCACTTCTGGAGGCCTTGTACTGTTGTTATTAAACCCACCTGTCATTCTCACACCGAATGTCTGGCCGTGTAAAACAACATCATTCACATTAAGCGTACTTACCCTGACCACTCCGCCAATAGCGCCATTAGCGTCAGCCCCTGTACTCGGGCCTTTCTCAATATCCACTGAACTGATCAAGTCCGGATCAATATAAGTGCGTCCGGCAACTCCTGAATATCCCCGGTAAATCGTTGTCTCCTGCATAGCTCCATCAACAATAACCGGTGTTCTTCCCTGCCCCTGCATCCCACGAATATTGACATCCAGCGCACCAGAGTTACGGTTCTCACTATTCAGTACACCCGGCGTTCCCTTCAGAAAATCACCCACGGATGTACCACGGCGCTGTTCTACCTGCTCCGCTGAAATATGAGTACTGGAACCGGGTGTCATATAAGGTAAATCCGCGTTTAGCTGTGCTTCACTGAATCCGGAAACTTTAAGCTCTTTAAGTACCACTGTTTCTGGCTTATGAGGATTTTCTGGCGCGGTTTTCGATGTTTTATCAGTGTCTGCTGCGTAAGATGGAAAAACTGTGTTTCCCAGTAGTGCTAATAAAATCCCTGTTCTCAGGTTCAGTGGGGAGCTGAACGAGTTTGTTGATGATTCCACTTTTAATGCTTCCATGTTATGGCTATTAGTTCAGTGTGATAATTAGTTCAATTTGAATTTAATTGGGGTAGGAAGTAACTGATGAGCACCAGAATCAGCGACATATAGACAACCGATGAGTAAAAGCGATCCAATAAAAATAATAATGAAAAGCCGCCCAAACGCGGAGGATTAGGTCGGAAAATAATAGTTATACTCATTTGTTGTGTGCTGCTGGTATATTTGTATCGTTCTTATAAGGGCAGTAATGATAATTAATGCCAAAAACAAATGCAAACAATAACAATTATCATTACTTTATAATTTATCTCTCCATTACCACTGAATCAAAAATAACCAACATCGATACATCAGGGAAAAAGATTTAAATCGAGCCGCTTCGCAATCCTATTTAATAGTCAAAAAATCCGATACATTCCCGATCGCAATCCTGATAACCTACCGTATGACTCTTCCTCTTAATATCAGCCATCAAATCCACAGATGAATCGCACAGATTATCAGTGATAAGATAGTGTTTTCGCCCAGCAGAGGTTCACTAGCGTTCTATCCTTAGCTGATTATATTTAGGTTTTGTCATTTAGATGGGTTGACTGAGTGTCGATAGCCCAGCCGAGTCAACAGGAACAATAAAATTGAATCAAATCAACATGAAAGAATCTCCAGCAAAGGATGTAAGCACCCACACTCCCATGATGCAGCAGTATCTGCGCCTGAAAGCGCAACACCCTGATATTTTGCTGCTTTATCGCATGGGAGATTTTTATGAGTTGTTCTATGACGATGCGAAAAAGGCAGCAAAGTTACTGGATATTTCTCTGACCAAACGTGGGCAGTCCGCAGGCCAGCCAATCCCAATGGCTGGAGTTCCTTATCATGCAATTGAAAACTATCTGGCAAAACTGGTTCAACTGGGTGAATCTGCGGCAATCTGTGAACAGGTTGGCGATCCGGCCACCAGCAAAGGCCCTGTTGAGCGTAAAGTTGTACGTATTGTGACTCCGGGGACGGTCACTGATGAAGCCTTGCTGCAAGAACGTCAGGATAACCTTCTGGCGGCTATCTGGCATGACAGTCAGGGGTTTGGCTACGCTACTCTGGATATCACTTCCGGTCGTTTCCGTGTTTCTGAAATGGCTGATGAAGATACAATTGCTGCTGAACTCCAGCGCACCCGTCCGGCTGAATTACTCTATCCTGAAGCCTTTGAGCACATGGGGTTGATCGAACGCTATCACGGCCTGCGTCGTCGTCCTATGTGGGAATTTGAACTGGATACAGCAAAGCAGCAGCTGAATCTGCAATTTGGTACCCGTGATCTGATCGGCTTTGGGGTCGAAAAGGCTCCACAGGCACTGCGCGCGGCAGGTTGTCTGCTGCAATATGTCAAAGACACTCAGCGCACTGCACTGCCTCATATCCGCAATATCACAATGGAAAGCCAGCAAGAGACGGTCATCATGGATGCTGCTACCCGCCGCAATCTTGAATTGACTCAGAATTTGTCGGGAAGCACTGAAAACACCCTTGCCTCTGTGCTCGATCAGTGTGTGACGCCTATGGGCAGCCGTATGTTGAAACGCTGGCTCCATACCCCAATCCGCAACCGGGATATACTGGAAAATCGCCAGCAGGCTATTTCTGCGCTTCAGGAGATAGGCTTTGAGCTACAACCGTTCTTGCGTCAGGTTGGCGATTTAGAGCGTGTGCTGGCCCGTCTCGCTCTCCGCTCTGCCCGCCCCCGTGATTTGGCAAGAATGCGCCATGCTTTCCAGCAATTGCCAGATATCCACCAGATCATGGATTCTTCTGATTCCCAATATATTCAGGCATTACAACAACGTATTGGTCGTTTTGACGAGTTACAGCAACTGCTGGAAAACGCGGTAGTCGAAACCCCGCCTGTTCTGGTGCGTGATGGTGGAGTCATAGCGCCCGGTTATAATGCTGAACTGGATGAATGGCGAGCATTGGCTGATGGTGCCAGTGATTATCTCGACAAACTGGAAATCCGTGAACGTGAAAAACTCGGTATTGATACCCTGAAAGTCGGCTTCAATGCAGTACATGGTTACTATATTCAGGTCAGTCGCGGGCAAAGTCACCTTGTGCCGATTCACTATGTACGCCGCCAGACCCTGAAAAATGCAGAACGCTATATTATTCCTGAATTAAAAGAGTATGAAGATAAGGTTCTGACTTCCAAAGGCAAGGCTCTCGCCATCGAGAAAGCCCTGTATGAAGAGCTGTTCGACTTATTACTTCCTCATCTGGCAGCCCTGCAAACCAGCGCTGAAGCACTTTCAGAACTGGATGTACTGGCAAACCTCGCCGAACGAGCTGAAACACTGAATTATACCTGTCCGACATTAACAGACAGAACCGGCATCCAAATCACGGGAGGCCGTCATCCGGTTGTTGAGCAGGTTCTCAGTGAACCCTTTATCTCTAACCCGTTAACTCTCTCTTCACAGCGTCGCCTGTTAATCATTACCGGGCCGAATATGGGCGGGAAAAGTACTTATATGCGTCAGGCCGCTTTGATTACATTGCTGGCGTATATTGGTAGTTTTGTCCCGGCAGAAAAAGCGGTGATTGGGCCTGTAGACCGTATTTTTACCCGTGTAGGAGCATCCGATGATTTGGCATCCGGGCGCTCGACTTTCATGGTGGAAATGACTGAAACGGCTAATATTCTGCACAATGCGACAGAACACAGTCTGGTGTTGATGGACGAAATCGGTCGTGGTACGTCAACTTACGATGGCCTTTCTCTCGCGTGGGCCTGTGCTGAGAATCTGGCTAATCGCATTAAGGCGATGACGTTATTCGCCACTCACTATTTTGAATTGACGACATTGCCTGAAAAATTGGAAGGAGTGGTCAACATTCATCTGGATGCGGTTGAACACGGCGATACCATCGCCTTTATGCATAATGTGCAGGATGGTGCCGCCAGCAAGAGCTACGGGCTGGCCGTTGCTTCACTGGCCGGTGTTCCCCGTGATGTTATCAAACGGGCACGCCAGAAACTAAAAGAGCTGGAATCACTCTCCAACAATGCCACAGCCGGTCATGTCGACACACCACAACTGACACTACTGGCGGAAGAAACCTCCCCGGCAGTAGAAGCACTGGAAAACCTGAATCCGGACTCCCTGACGCCACGTCAGGCACTGGAATGGATTTATCGTTTAAAAGACATGGTGTAAAGCATGACTGATTTACAGATGACAGGGATCAGAACAACAGGCTTGTCCATAAAAGGTGATACCAGCCTGTTAGAACCCATTTATCAATTTTTACAGTGTGAAACCCCGGATCAATGGGTGGAGAAAGCAAGGCAGCCGGAGAACCTTCCGGTTTTGCTGCGTGATCATCTTTTATGTGAACTAAAAGCAGCACAGAGCGCAATGTTCCTGATCCGAAAATATGCTGTTGATCCGGCGAGCGCGGATGCCTTGCTGGCATGGTTTCAGCCCTATGAAGATTTTGCCTATAAAAAAATCGGCAGCATCCATTCGTTAAAGGGCAAAAGCCAAATTACGAAACAAATTACTGCACGGGAAAAGTCCCCTTACAGCCAGTCGTTAATTGATAAAATGGTGTTGCTGATAAAAGAAGAACTACATCATTTTTATCAGGTACTGGAGATTATGGAATCCAGAGGAATAAGCTATGACAGCATCAGCGCCAGCCGTTATGCTCGATCGTTGTTTCAGCATATTACTAATCATGAGCCTTATACTCTGGTGGATAAATTAATTATTGGGGCATATATTGAGGCACGTTCTTGCGAACGTTTCGCTAAATTAGCGCCTTATCTCGACGAGGAATTGGGTAAATTTTATATTTCCCTGCTGCGTTCAGAAGCACGCCATTATCAGGATTATTTAACACTGGCTCAATCTATATCTAAAAATGATATTACAGAAAGAGTGAAATATTTTGGTCAAATAGAAGCTGAACTTATTCAGTCACCCGATTCTGATTTTAAATTCCATAGTGGTATACCTGTAAATTAAAAGCATGCCGATAAATTAAAAGGTGGGATAATAAAGCCCACCTTTTAATTTAATTATCCCTTTATCTCAGGTGTAAAATTCTAAGTACGGAATAAGGATTCGATATTCAATCCTTGGGTATGCAGAATGTCTCTGAGACGGCGCAACCCTTCAACTTGAATCTGACGAACTCTTTCCCTGGTTAATCCAATTTCTCGTCCTACATCCTCTAAAGTTTCCGCTTCGTAACCAAGCAAGCCAAAACGACGAGCCAGAACTTCACGTTGTTTTGCGTTGAGTTCAAACAACCATTTGACAATACTTTGCTTCATATCATCATCTTGGATGGTTGTTTCTGGCCCAGAATCGTTTTCATCAGATAAAATATCCAACAGCGCTTTATCTGAATCCCCGCTAATCGGAGTGTCGACTGAAGTAATGCGTTCATTAAGCCGCATCATACGGCTTACATCATCAACTGGTTTATCCAGTTTTTCAGCAATTTCTTCGACACTTGGCTCATGATCTAATTTATGAGCTAACTCTCTTGCAGTACGTAAATAAACATTCAGCTCTTTAACGATATGAATGGGCAAACGGATCGTACGAGTTTGATTCATAATCGCCCGTTCAATTGTCTGACGGATCCACCATGTGGCATAAGTAGAAAATCGAAAACCTCTTTCAGGATCGAATTTTTCTACTGCTCGAATAAGACCAAGGTTGCCTTCTTCAATTAAATCCAAAAGCGCCAATCCTCGGTTGCTATACCTTCGGGATATTTTGACTACCAGCCGCAAGTTGCTTTCAATCATGCGTTGGCGCGCAGCAATATCTCCCCGCAATGCCCGTCTAGCGAAAAGAACTTCTTCCTCTGCTGTCAACAAAGGAGAAAAACCAATTTCTCCGAGATAAAGCTGGGTTGCATCAAGAACCCGTTGGTTAACTCCTTGCAACAATTCCAAGTCTTCATCAAAACTGGTTAAATCATCCTCGTCTTTCAGCAACGCTTCATCAAAGTCATCGGCTTCCGTGCCATTTTCGTCTAAATCCGCCTCTTCATACAACTCATTAACTTTAAGCGTACTTTGGCTCATCAGCTGCTCCTACCCATGATAATGCGGACAGGAGTTCAGATTCCTGCCCTGGTTTATCGCTGCGGAAGATAACGCAGCGGGTTTACGGATTTTCCCTTGTAACGAATCTCAAAATGCAATCTTACTGAACTGGTTCCGGTGCTACCCATAGTTGCTATTTTCTGCCCTGCCTGTACATCCTGCTGCTCTCGCACCAGCATAGTATCGTTATGAGCATAAGCACTCAGGTAGTCATCATCATGTTTTATTATTATTAGATTTCCATATCCACGTAATGCATTTCCGGCGTAAACAACTTTCCCACTGGCGGTTGCAAAGACGGGTTGGCCACGATTACCCGCAATGTCAATGCCCTTATTCCCACCCTGAGAATCTGAAAAACTTTCGAGAACTTTTCCTTCAGCAGGCCATCTCCAACTATTGATAGTCTTACTCGTGATAGCCTTACTCGCATTTAAATCTGTTGCAGACGATCCTTTCGAAGGGGCATCGTCACTATCAGAAATCGTTTCTCTTGGCAACATTTTTTGCGAATTATGCCTGTCATTATTTGCAGGATACGCATTACCTTTTTGAAAATCAACCTGCTCAATTTTAGATTGTGTGCTATTTGATGCTATTAATACACCGTTCCTGGAGTTTACATTGCCAATTCTCAGGACTTGGCCAACATTTAAGCCATAAGGTTCTGAAATGCCATTTATGTGAGATAGTTCACGAAAATCCTTACCTGTAATCCAGGCAATGTAAAATAAAGTATCCCCATGTTTAACTGTGTAAGTTTTACCGTTATAGCTCCCTTTCGGAATGCTCCCATAATTTCGGTTATAGACGATTTTTCCATCCTGTAAATTATTATTTCCAGCATTATTTGCCGGATATTTACTATTTGTGGAATATTTGCCTATTTCGCTGTTTTTGGAGATTACCGGGGGAGACGATAGCATTGGAGTCGAAATCGATGAGGGGCGGGAGGATATTATTCTATTTTTTTCCTGATTATCCACACTCACTATTGGGGCAGGACGATTTGGTGTATTACTACAACCAGCCAGTATTGTGCCTGCAATTGTATAGATTATTATCCACTGTATTTTTTTCATTAAGTTTCCTACTTTCATACCTTATTCCCCCATAAAGGCAAATATAAGCGACAAGCATTATGATTTATAAAGAAATTAAGATTCATAAAAATATTTAAGGCAAAATACTTTTTTTTTATCTCAAAAAAATAGCTGCTAATTTAAAAATAGCGGTAAAAAAATAAATCAGCAGATTATGCCAGTTCGCCTTGGATAAGAGGTACGAAACGAACAGATTCGATCACTTCACTATGAAAATCGTTCCCATAGCGATGTACCACTTTCAGCGACTGAGAGCTTTCACCAACAGGCAATACCATCACGCCGCCATCTGCCAGCTGATGTAACAATGCCTGTGGTATTTCTGGAGGTGCTGCTGTGACGATGATGGCATGAAATGGCCCCTTTGACGGCCACCCATTCCAGCCATCTCCATGGCGGGTTGAGATATTATGTAAATCGAGTTGCTTTAACCTGCGTTTAGCCTGCCACTGCAATCCCTTAATCCGTTCTACAGAAAAAACATGCCCGGCTAAATGAGCAAGTATCGCAGTCTGATAACCAGACCCCGTCCCAATCTCCAGTACTTTAGATTCAGGCGTTAAATCCAGTAATTCAGTCATGCGGGCAACGATATATGGCTGAGATATAGTCTGCCCGTGTCCGATGGGCAATGCTGTATTCTCATATGCCTTATGTGCCAGAGCTTCATCGACAAAACATTCTCTGGGTACTTTGGATATCACTTCCAGCAGGTGTTCATTATGAATACCCTGCTGGTGTAGCTGCGTCAGCAAATTTTTCATTAACCGACTTAACATTCTCCGACATCCCCGGCTTTCAACAGCCAATCAGTTACCAGTTCCTGTGCTTTATAGGCTGTCAAATCTACCTGCAAAGGAGTAATGGAAACAAACCCTTCTTCTACCGCAGCAAAATCGGTTTCCGGGCCAGCATCGTGTTTTGCTCCCGGTGGCCCTATCCAGTAGAGCATATTGCCTTTAGGGTCTTCCAAAGAATAAACTTCTTCCGCTGCACTTCGACAGCCACACCGTGTCACCTTGAACCCTTTGATTTGTTCAATAGGCACATCAGGGACATTAATATTCAGAATATTACCGGCTCTCAATGGCGATTTCTGTAACATATTCAATAAGCGAACAGTGACTTCCGCCGCTGTTTCGTAATGTTTGTCACCATCCAGTGACACAGCCAGAGCGGGTAACCCCAGATGACGCCCTTCCATCGCAGCAGCCACAGTTCCGGAGTAAATCACATCATCCCCCAGATTAGGGCCACAATTGATGCCTGAAACAACGATATCAGGCCGTGGACGGACTAATTTATTGACGCCCAGATAAACACAATCGGTCGGAGTACCTTCCTGAACTGCAACATCACCATTATTCAGTCTGCTGATACGCAAAGGACGATCCAGAGTTAAAGCATTCGATGCACCACTACGATTACGATCAGGTGCTACAACCTGCACGTGATACTGTTCCCGCAATTTGGCCGCTAACGTTTGAATACCCGGGGCGGTAACACCATCATCATTACTCAGCAATATCCGAAGCATTAAAATATCTCTTAAATTTACTTAAAAAATGGCAAATGTTGAAACATGGTATTTGTTAAAACATAGATTAATACAGTAACTTTCCCTATGTACTATTCTGCTTGCGTCTTAAAGATCTCTGCTTAAACAGCATCAGGGTTTGTCAGAAAATCGTTTGATCTTAGCATGACGCAAGCAGTTTTGTAGAGCGCTTTGCATCCCGTTTACTTAAATAAGAGCATACTTATACTCAGCATCTTTTAAGTTGTACCTTTGTTGGTTGCACTCACTTTTGTTCAGAGATTTATCTCTTTATTACCATGTAGCACAATATTAAACCCTTCCTCTTCCTGAGGAGCGACAAAAGCGCGGGTGATGGCCGCAAATTGCTCGTCTGTCACCGAAAATTGGTGCTCGCCAGACTGATTGCGCAGATGTAGGCGAGCCAGACAAACACTATCAGGCACATCAAGAAAATGAAGGTAGCTCTCGACCTCTGTTGCCTCAATGATTTTCTTCATCCATTTCCGGTTTTCAATCGTGTTAGCAGGAAAATCAAGAATGACAGAAATCCCGGCATTCAATAAAGAGATTAAATGGGGCTCCATCGCATTTCTGAGCTTTTCCGAATAGCACACATAATCGGCCACAGTTTTTATTTCACTACCATAAAGTGTTGATAGCCAATAATCTTCATTCATAACAATTGTCATTGGTTGCTGAGATAACTTTGCAGTAGGGTCGATTTTCCCGAAGCAATTTTTCCACATAATATGTGAAAAACTGCTTTTTGCTGCTGAGTCGTTTTTTCCTGAGAAATAGATTTATCTTGGCAAAGAGTATTTTCCGATAAGGATATTTTTGATGAATACATTAAATTATCTTCCATTAATCAGTGCAATATAAAATTTATTAACTCACAAGAGCATTTTCATTTGAGACCAACACTAACTAGATTAGACAAAATCCACTTTATTCCGTTGAGTGTGAAATAATAATACAGCTCACAAATTTCAATTAATTATGTGAAATACACCCCCAAAATTAATATAGAAAACTTCAATTGCAATAACCAGATCAACTTTCAGATAATTTAAGCAATCCTCTAGTAAAAATAATATCCATATTATCTCTGAAAATAATTTTCACTAACGTAATTATATTGTCCTAGAATAGTTAATACCACTTTAGAGTTATTATCTACATTAAATAGAAATAACAGAGGCTTATATGAGATTCCAAAATAGCGTGGTGATTATTACAGGCGGAGCAAGTGGAATTGGTGAAGCAACGGCAAAAGCATTTGCTGCCGAAGGTGCTCATGTTGTGATTGCCGATTTCTCAGATCATGGGAAAAAAGTTGCCGAGGAACTTAATACAAAAGGCAATGAAAGTATTTTTATTAAAACTGACGTCACAAGCGAAGAGAGCATTAAGTATATGGTCTCGAAAACAGTTGAAAAATTTAAACGTATCGATGTTTTATTTGCCAATGCAGGGATAGCCGCCGATAACAGTGCAGATAAACTGACGGTTGCTAACTGGCAGAAAACTATCGATGTAAATCTGACCGGGGTTTTTCTGTGCGATAAGTTTGTTATCCATGAAATGCTTAAACAAGAATCAGGCGGGGTGATCGTCAACTGTGGTTCGATCCATAGCTTTGTCAGCCGGGAAGCCATTACAGCTTATACAGCCTCTAAAGGCGGTGTAAAGTTATTAAGCCAGACTTTAGCGATTGACTATGCCAAAAATAATATCAGGGTGAATACAGTCTGCCCCGGCTATATCAACACTCCGCTATTAGGCCAGATCCCCGAAGAACTAAAAGAGCAGCTTATTTCTCTTCATCCACTGGGACGTTTAGGAAAACCAGAAGAGGTGGCGAAAGCAGTATTATTCTTAGCAAGTGATGATGCATCATTTATTACCGGCACGACATTACTTGTCGATGGTGGATATACCGCACAGTAGTACTCTTCCATCGACTTTCAAGTTGCAGCTTACTGACAAAGCTGCAACTTGAAATATCTAAAGTAATACTCAGGCGAAAATCATTACTCAGAAATATCAGCCATATTGTTTTGCTTCTGATTAATCAGCTCTCTGATAACACTGGTAGCAAAGCTACCCGATGGCAAAGAAAAATGAAGAGTAACCGTTTGGTCATCCAGCCATTCCCAGTGCAGATTAAGTGGTTTTACTAACATCGCTCTACGAGCACTATCGACACGTTCACGTTTCACCAATCCCCAAAGAGATTCGTAATCCTGTAAACATTGCTGTTCAAAATCCAGAGCCTGATGTAGCGTTCCCAATGCTTTATCACCCGGTAATGGCGCCGTAATCTGTAATTCACCGTCCATAACCCGCTGCTGTAACACAGCCAGTTCAGATTCATCCGCCACAAACCAGCTGCCACGCCCCGTTAACTGCAATGCGTCGCCATTTTGTACTTGCTGATGTTCGCCTCGTCCGATACGTATACTGGTAATTACGTTAAACATAGCGCTACGGCTGGCAGAAAGGTAAAAACTACGGCGATTACGCTCTTTAACCTGTATTTCATTTGTTGCCCAGCGCTGCGCCTGAACCAGATTCTGCCCATCACGCCCAAAACGCTGTTCACCAAAATAATTAGGGATGCCTGTCTGAGCTATCTGCTCTAAACGTTTTTCTACTACCTGACGATCAGAAACGTCTCTCAATACCAGTGTAAAATCATTGCCTTTTAGCGTACCAATGCGCAGTTTGCGTTTCTGGCGAGCGGTAGCCAGTATTTCACATCCTTCAAGCTGAAATGCAGCCAGATCAGGATCCTGTTTTCCCGGCAGATGCAAACAGAACCACTGTTCTGTCACCGCATTACGATCTTTTAAGCCCGCATAACTGACAGAACGTGCCGGTATTTTGGCAAAACGGGCAAGGTTATCAGCAACAAACTGCGTGTTACACCCTGTCTTGCGGATATGCACCATTAAGTGCTCACCTTCTCCATCAGGAGAAAAACCTAAGTCTTCCCGCACAATAAAATCTTCCGGGAACGATTTAACAACACCAGTGGCTTCCGGACGCCCATAAAGCCAGTGTAATTCACTCAATATCATGCTTATTCCTTCACCAGCAAAGCTACCGCTTCACAGGCAATACCTTCTTTACGGCCTACAAATCCCAATTTTTCAGTCGTTGTCGCTTTAACATTAATATCATCCATATGGCACTCAAGATCTTCTGCCAGATTGACACGCATCTGGGGAATATGAGGTAACATTTTAGGTGCCTGAGCAATAATGGTGATATCAAGATTACCTATCCGATAACCTTTTTCACGAATGCGGCGATAAGCCTCTTTCAGCAACTCACGACTATCTGCGCCCTTAAAAGCCGGGTCAGTATCCGGGAATAGTTTGCCGATATCACCCAATGCTGCCGCTCCCAGCAAAGCATCTGTTGCAGCATGTAAGGCAACATCACCATCTGAGTGTGCAATCAGCCCCTGTTCATAAGGAATGCGGACACCACCAATGATCAGTGGCCCTTCTCCGCCAAATTTATGTACATCAAAACCGTGACCAATTCTCATAAGATACGTTCCTTTGATTTTCGGGATAGGTAAAATTCAGCCAGAGCCAGATCTTCAGGCTGAGTTACTTTTATATTGTCCGCCCGACCGCTGACCAGAGCTGGATGATAGCCACAATATTCCAGCGCAGAAGATTCATCTGTAATGCAGGCCTGTTCGGCAAGGGCTTTCATCAGACAATCGCGTAATAACTGCAACGGAAATAGCTGTGGAGTCAACGCATGCCAGAGACCATTGCGATCAACGGTGTGATCGACCGCCTGTAGTGCTGTGTCAGCGGTTCTTCCCGAAGCAGCGGCCATCATACGTTTCATTGTGTCCCTGACCGGTGCGGCCAGTAATCCCCCACAAAACCGTTCGTCATCAAACGGTCCACCACTCAGCACAGAAGAAGCAGACTTTTCATCCAGCAATTTCAGTAAGTTATCAAGGTCATTCCGATGCAAACAGGGGCGGGCGGCATCATGAACCAAAACCCAATCCGGGCATTTCGGCGACAACCCGGCCAGATAATTCAGCCCGGCTAATACTGAATCAGCACGTTCATCACCACCGATAACTGTTGTAATACGCGGATCAGAAGCGATAGGCAATTGGTTAAATTGTTTGTCAGCGGGATGTAACACAACGATGGCCTGCTGTATGCGAGGATGTTCAAGCAGTGCAGAGAGTGTATGTTCAATAATCGTTTTTTCGGCAATGCTGAGATATTGTTTCGGACACTCCGATTTCATCCGGCTACCGATACCCGCAGCAGGGATTAAAGCAACTATTTCAGTCATAAAATTCAGTTATAAAAATATCAGCAGGAGAGTGAAGAGTTGAGCAGTTCATTTGAGTTATTGTTCACTGTTTTATTTCTCGTTATTTTGTCCCGAAGCCTGTTGTGCATTTTGTTTAGTTGTATCCGGTACCATGCGATAAAAAGATTCACCGGGTTTAATCATACCTAATTCATTACGGGCTCGTTCTTCAATTGCTTGCTGGCCGCCTTTCAAATCCTTAATTTCCGCAAATAGCTGGTCATTACGCGACTTCAGAAAAAGGTTGTTTTTCTCTTGTTTTGCAACCTCATCCTTAACCCGCATATAATCGTGAATACCATTTTTGCCGATCCACAGCGAATACTGTAACCAGCCAAGTAAAACCAGTAATAGTAGCGTTAGTTTACCCATTTCCGCCCCCTGAAAAACCCGCTAATCATCCCATAACTCAGGAGATGACGCCACTATCACAAACAAATCACAAATGGATCACAAAAGAATACGCAGTGACATGAGTGTAGAAACACATTACCTGACTCGCAATAATGTGTTTTTACTTTGTCCGGGAAATGAGTTCAGAGAGTGGAAAACAAAAATGGGATATCAGGTAGTCAGAATATTTCTTTCGTTTAGCGAAATAAGTAATTCTTCCACCAATAACTCAATGGGTTGTGAACCATCTAAATGAATATCTGGGTGTTCTGGTGCCTCATAATCTGAATCAATGCCAGTAAAATTCAGGATTTCTCCGGCTCGTGCTTTCTTATATAAGCCTTTCGGATCACGGGATTCGCAAATTTCCAGAGGTGTATCAACAAATACCTCAATGAATTGCTCTGGCTCCATGGATTGCCGTATTTTTTGTCGCTCAGCACGATTGGGGGAAATAAAAGCCGTCAATACCACCAGCCCGGCATCAAGCATCAGTTTTGCAACTTCTCCCACACGGCGGATATTCTCCTGCCTATCAGCTTCAGAAAAACCTAAATCATTGCACAGCCCATGACGCAGATTATCCCCATCCAATAAGTAGGTTTTGATCCCCTGTGAAAACAGCGCCTGTTCTAATACCCCAGCAAGTGTTGATTTGCCTGAACCGGATAAACCGGTAAACCAGATAACTAAAGCCAGGTGTCCGTTCACAGCTTCCCGCTGTTGTCTGCCCACAGAATGTGAATGCCAGACGACATTAGGCGAGACCGCATTATGGGAAATAATATTAGGAGAATCCTCCCTGACCTGAACCAATTACTTCCCTCCCAATAAATCACGTGCTCCCCAGTGTGGGAAATGGCGGCGTACTAACCGGTTGAATTCCAGTTCAAACTCACTGTATTCATGCGGCTCCTGATAGACATCAGTCTGAATTTCCCGCACCAGCCCCGCACCAACGGTAACGTTAGTCAGGCGATCGATCAAAATGATGCCACCGGTATCCGCACTTTGCTGATAACTATCAATCAACAACGGTTCATCAAATGAAAACTCCACCAGCCCAATAGCATTTAACGGCAGTTCAACGGCGACTTTCTGGGTCAGATTATTGATATCAACCTGATACTGGACATTATCAATTTTTGCCCGGCTCTTCTTACCTGCTACCTTGATATCCAGACTTTGCCCCTGAATCAGCGGTTTTTCTGACATCCAGACAACATCCACCAGAGCATGGCGCGCTACCGTCATTTCGCTTTCAACCGCAACCAGCAGATCACCACGGCTGATATCAATTTCATCTTTCAGGACGATAGTGATCGCCTGCCCCGGTACAGCAAAAGTCAAATCACCATCAAAAGTCACGATCCGCTCTACCGTAGAAACCCGGCCTGATGGCATCACTTTAATTTTTTGCCCCTGACGTAAAATTCCCGATGATAATGTGCCGCTATAACCACGAAAATCAAGATCAGGGCGATTGACGTATTGCACAGGAAAGCGCAGAGGCTGCTCTGAAGCATTTTTCTGTACATCTACTGTTTCAAGGAGATCCAGCAACGTTGCTCCACTGTGCCACGGCATTTTCTCACTGTGACTGACGATATTGTCCCCTTCCAGCGCCGAGATAGGGACAAAATAAATGTGCAGATCAGTGGGCAACTGGCTGGCAAAATCCAGATAATCCTGTTTGATCCGATCGAAAATATCCTGCCGGTACTCCACCAGATCCATTTTGTTTACTGCCACCACCAAATAGCGGATCCCCAGCAACGTACTGATAAAACTATGCCGACGAGTCTGTTCCTGTACACCTTTGCGCGCATCGATCAGAAGAATAGAGAGATCACTGGTTGATGCCCCTGTTGCCATATTACGGGTATATTGTTCATGCCCCGGCGTATCCGCGATGATAAATTTGCGTTTTTCCGTGGAGAAATAACGGTAGGCAACATCGATAGTAATACCCTGCTCCCGCTCAGCCGCAAGACCATCAACCAAAAGCGCCAGATCCAGCTTTTCTCCCTGAGTTCCCAGCCGTTTACTGTCATTTTGTAAAGTCGCCAGCTGATCTTCGTAGATCTGACGGGTATCGTGTAATAAGCGACCGATCAGCGTGCTTTTACCATCATCAACGCTGCCGCAGGTCAGAAAACGCAGTAATCCCTTTTCCTGTTGTGCTCTCAGATAGGATTCAACACCGCCCTGTTCTCTGATTTGATTGGCGATGACTTCATTATGTGCGAGTGCCGGCATCTTTATGCTCCCCTCAAAAAAATAACGCTGTGCCTCAAAAATAACCCTGACGTTTTTTCAGCTCCATTGAACCGGACTGATCACTATCAATCAGCCTCCCCTGCCGCTCGCTGGTTGTCGATATCAGCATTTCCTCGATAATTTCCGGCAGTGTCTCCGCTGCCGATTCCACAGCACCAGTCAAAGGCCAGCAACCGAGTGTCCGGAAACGAACTTTACGCTGGCTGATAACTTCACCCGCTTTCAAATCGATACGATTGTCATCAACCATAATCAGCGTGCCATCGCGCTGAACGATCGGTCGGGGCTTTGCAAAGTAGAGAGGAACAATATCTATCTGCTCTAAATAGATGTACTGCCAGATATCCAGCTCAGTCCAGTTAGATAAAGGGAATACTCGGATACTTTCACCCTTATTAATCTGGCCGTTATAGTTACGCCAGAGTTCCGGGCGCTGATTTTTTGGATCCCAGCGATGAGAGCGATCACGGAAAGAATAAATCCGCTCTTTAGCACGGGATTTCTCCTCGTCACGTCGGGCACCGCCAAATGCGGCATCGAATCCGTATTTATCCAGCGCCTGCTTCAGGCCTTCCGTTTTCATAACATCAGTATGTTTGGCACTACCGTGAATAAAAGGGTTAATACCCAGTTCTTCCCCCTGCGGATTACGATA
This sequence comes from Xenorhabdus sp. PB61.4, assembly GCF_963894935.1. Classification (NCBI taxonomy): domain Bacteria; kingdom Pseudomonadati; phylum Pseudomonadota; class Gammaproteobacteria; order Enterobacterales; family Morganellaceae; genus Xenorhabdus; species Xenorhabdus sp. PB61.4. Next base: position 3,918 of record NZ_CAWQJR010000212.1, on the reverse strand, counting down.
GACCAGCAATTCAAAACCGTATTTCTCTGCGGTTTTATCGCGAAATTCATACATTTCCCGGAATTTCCAGCCGGTATCGACATGCAGCAGCGGAAAAGGCAACTTTCCCGGATAAAATGCTTTACGTGCAAGATGCAGCATCACAGAAGAATCTTTACCAATGGAGTAAAGCATTACCGGATTAGCAAATTCGGCAGCAACTTCACGAATAATATGAATACTTTCTGCTTCAAGTTGCTGCAAATGAGTCAGTCTTTTGTTGTCCATTAATGCTCCCCCATTAATAGTTCTTCCATAAATAAATAGTTCTTTAGGCTAAATCAACAACAGCAGGGCGATTTGCCGGCTCAGTAGATTCTGTGTGTTCTGCCAGATTTTGATGATCAACCGATTTCAGCCCAAACCAGGCTAATTGATGGTGAAGCTGAGCAACCTCTCCCACCACCAGCAACGCTGGCGATGGCGCTTCCTGTGCCAACTGCTCCAGTTCAGACAACGTACCGGTCAATACCTGCTGCTCAGAGCGGGTTCCACAGCCAATGACAGCAACCGGTGTACTGGCATCCCGCCCGTGTGAAATGAGTTTCTGGCTTATCAGGGCTGACTTGATGATCCCCATATAAATTGCCAGTGTCTGATTACCCCGTGCCAGTGCGGGCCAGTCCAGTTCATTGCCATTTTCGCGACAATGCCCGGTAATAAACGTGACACTTTGGGAGTGTTCCCTGTGTGTCAGAGGAATCCCCGCATAAGCCGAAGCACCAACAGCGGCAGTTATGCCGGGTACAACCTGAAAAGGAATACCCGCGGATTCGGCAACCTGTAATTCCTCTCCGCCGCGACCAAAAATAAAGGGATCTCCGCCTTTCAGACGAACCACTTTTTTCCCCTGATTTGCCAGTTTGACGATCAGAGTGTTTGTTTCTTCCTGCGCAACAGAATGGCTGCCTGCCCTCTTGCCTACACAGATTTTGTCGGCATCACGGCGCACTAATTCGAGTATTTCATCGCTGACCAGATGATCATAAAGCACCACATCAGCCTGCTGGATCACCTGTAACCCTTTTAACGTCAACAAACCCGGATCACCGGGACCTGCTCCGACTAATACCAACTCACCTTTCTTACTTGTTTGCTTTTGTTGTTCATCAGCAATCTGTTGAGCCAGTTGCTCCTCAGCCTGTTGTAACTGCCCATTAGCAACTAGCGTGGCAAAACGCCCGTTAAAAGCTTTCTCCCAGAAATAACGACGCTGGCGCAGGGAGTTCAGGCTCTGTTTTACCTTCCCACGCCAACGACCGGCGATTTCTGCCATCGCACCAAGATGAAAAGGCAACAACGATTCCAGCTTTTCTCGCAGCAATCGTGTTAATACCGGGGATTTTCCGGCAGATGAGATCGCCACCATAACCGGAGAACGATCAATAATTGAGGGGAAAATAGCTGAGCACAGTGACTGATCATCTACCACATTAACCAAAATAGCGCGGCGATTAGCTTCAGTAAAAATAGACTGGTTTAAATCATGATCGTCAGTCGCTGCAAGCACCAGAAATACACCATCAAGATAATCCGTACGGAATGTACCCTGTCGCCACTCAAAATCCCCTTTTTGATGGCGTTGTTGCAATTCTGAGTGTAATTCAGGAGCCACGACTGTTAATGCCGCACCAGCTCGCAATAACAGGCTGGCCTTGCGGGAAGCCACTTCGCCACCTCCCACCAGCAAAACAGCACGCGATTTCAGCTCAACAAATAAGGGTAAGTAATCCACAATGACAGGCCATCCAGAGTTTAATTTATTAATAATTATCGATACACAATGGATTTCAAGATGCGTCGCGGCGGCAAGAGAGTGACAAATTCGTCGGGAACGAATTTGCCCAGCCACCAGCCAAAGGCTGGCCTCCGGTGAGAGGCAGGAGCCTCTCAGTAATCCCCGTGAGCATAGCTAACTATGTGACCGGGGTGAACGAGCGCAGCCAACAAAGAGGCAACTTGAAAGACGAAGTGTATAAGGGATGAATATATGTGGCTGTGATAATGTTATGAAATGTCAAAAAGTAATTATTAGTTCCTGAATCGTATAAGGTAGGTTTTTTAATGGGTTATAAAACCACAACTTGCGAAATATTCAGTGGGAAAGCTTGTTCTTTATTTTGCGAGCTCCCATTTTACAGACAATAATCGTTGATTTAACCAATTTATCACCTAATTAGCTCCCTTTTATACCCCGCCACATTGGACGAGGATTTACAGGAAAATTTTTAGCTATCGATTTAATAATGAATAATTCAATCTTAATATTTTTATTTGTTCATCAAGTACCCTCACGAAATTAGTAGCAATATTCCGACACTAACCTTTCCTGATACTGAAAAGCATCACCAACTGTATTCTTGATTTTACTCTGTTATCTACAACCCAATTCCCATTTTCCTGCCAGATAGATATATATTGATTAAACGTATACTTTTGAGGAATAGAATTTGCTCCGCCTTGCCATCCTGCGGTGACATCCACTGGACAATTCATCTTAGTCGGCTCAGTCGCAACGAGTGTACAATTTCCTATTTTCTTTACTGATTCCAAAAAAAATGCTTCTTTCTCAGTTTCACCATCTGATTCAGTTTTATCATAAAGATCTTGGATAGCATTATATATCTGACTTTCCGATGGACCACCATCATCAAAATGAGTACTGATATTAGGTTCCACATCTTCCGCGTATCTAACCCGAACACCAGCCTTGCTAAGCAAAGTATCTGCTTGTATTCGTGATCTTAATTGATCATCCGCAACCCAATTCCCATTTTCCTGCCAAATATACATTTTTAGGTTAACAATCTGCTCCTTAAAATTAAAAGTAGAATTAAATCGTTTAAATGAGCCTTGTTTGGACCCTGAATTTAGCCCATGATCATTATTGAAGGTCATCTCAACAGGGCAACGCATCTTGGTGGGTTCATCCTTAGATAGTTTACAATTTCCCACTTTTTTTACACTCTCCACAGAGAATGGCCCTTCTTGAATAGGCTTATTTGGTTCAGATTCACTCAATCTAGCCTGAATAGCATCATATATTTGGCTTTCCGATGGACCATCATCGGCAAAATGAATATTGGTATTGGTATTGGTATTATCACAACCAATTAAAACTATACATAGTAAAAATAGACCAAATAAATTAATCGATTCCATAATCATCATTTCCTTAACATTATTTTTATCAATTGTCATAAAAGCAAATTATATATTAGACCAATTATCTTACATATGTTTACATCTTAGCATTAACTCCATTAGTGATTATCATTTGACGTATTTTTGTTTTTAATTTTTCATCCACAATTAATTTTCCATTATCTTCTCTAAGATGCACTTTATGTCTAATTTTAAATTGTCTTGAGATGGTTCTGGAGCTGAGTTGCATACTAACAATTATGTCTACAGGACAACGTATTTTAGTAGCTTCTGTTTCAAGCCATTCACAATCATCTAATTTTTTTACTGAATTCAAAAAAAGTTGCATTTCTTGAACTCTGTTGTCAATTGCATTCAAATCAAAGTGGTTTTGTATGCCCTTAATTATCTGAGCTTCAGATGGTTCACTATTATCAAAATTCGCATTGGAGTTATCACATCCAATTAGAAATTGGCATAGTATATATAACCATAATAATTTAACATATCCAATATCAATATTTTTATTCATATTATTCCAAATATTTATCTTAAGGCTACACTTTTCATGTTGTCGATTAAAATTTAGTGAGTCTGTATGCATTATCCATTATTTATTGAAAATAATAGAATAATCTATTTCATTAAATTTTTTCTTGATCATATTCTCATTTATTAAATTTATGGATTGCTAATTTTTATTACTTACCATTCAATCTATTAACGGAGGTGGCT
>NZ_CAWQJR010000211.1:0-20364 GCF_963894935.1 Xenorhabdus sp. PB61.4 | reverse complement strand
CAAACGGCTGGTAGCCTATGTGGTGGCGGACGCAGAAGCAGGGCTGGCGAATAACCTGCGTGAGCACCTGAGTGCGGCTCTGCCGGAGTATATGGTGCCGGCGGCGTTTGTACGTCTGGATATCTTCCCGTTAACCCCGAATGGCAAACTGGATCGCAAGGCGTTGCCGGTGCCCGGTGAGGACGCGTTTGTCCGCCAGAGGTATGCCGCTCCTCAGGGAGAAACCGAAATCGCCCTGACAGCTGTCTGGCGTGAGTTACTGGATATCGAAAAAATTAGCCGACACGACAATTTCTTTGCGCTGGGCGGACATTCCCTGCTGGCAGTGCGGGTGGTGAACCGGATAATGGCCGTATTGGGTGTGGAATTACCGCTGACAGTGCTGTTTAATTCGCCTTCGTTGGCGGCCCTAGCTCAGGAGATACAGGCTCGGCGGGATAAACAAGGCAATGTTGCGTTGCCTGCCATATTACCCATCTCCCGAGAAGGAAAATTACCATTATCCTTTGCCCAACAGCGCTTGTGGTTCCTGGCTCAGCTCGACGGTGTCAGTGAAACATACCATATCCCCCTGATGCTGCATTTGCGCGGCCGACTGGATATCACCGCCTGGCAGCAGGCCCTGAATGCCGTCTTTGCTCGCCATGACGCGCTGCGTACGGTATTTGTTTCCGTTGACGGTCAGCCACAGGTCCGACTGCTGGAAAAAGACAGCGGGTTGCCGCTGGTCCAGCATGATTTACGCGGACACCCAGAGGCAGACACGGTACTGGAACAGTTGTACACCGAAACGATGTCTGCGCCGTTTGATCTCAGCCGAGGACCACTTATCCGGGCCGCGCTTATCCGGCTGACGGAGGAAGACTATCAGTTTTTACTGACCCAGCATCATATTGTCTCCGATGGCTGGTCGGTTACGGTATTGATACAGGAACTGAACGCACTCTACACCGCCTTTCTGGCTGGGCATCCGGATCCATTGCTCCCGTTGACCATCCAATACCCGGATTATGCCGCTTGGCAGCATCAGTGGCTTTCCGCTGAGCGCACCCAGATGCAGTCTGACTATTGGCGCACTGTGTTGGCAGATGCGCCGGTGCTGCTGGATTTGCCCACGGACAGGCCTCGGCCGTCAGCACAGTCGTTTGTCGGTTATGCCATGCCTGTCCGGTTAGAACCGACACTGACCGCCGCCCTCAAGCACTTAAGCCAACAACACGGTGTTACGTTATTTATGACCGTGCTGTCAGCCTGGGGTGTCGTCTTATCACGGTTGTCCGGTCAGGAGGATATCATTATCGGTACTCCTAGTGCCGGCCGTAGCCGACAGGAAGTGGAGCCGTTGATAGGCTTCTTTGTCAACACACTGGCCTTGCGAATGGCGGTTTCGGGTGAACTGACGGTGGCGGAATGCCTGACACAAGTTCGGGAAACCGCGTTAGCCGCCCAAATCCATCAGGATCTGCCGTTTGAACAGGTGGTGGAAATCGTACAACCGCCCCGTCGGCTGGCGCATACGCCCCTGTTCCAGGTGATGTTTGCCTGGCAGAACAATGAACAGACGGACTGGATCTTGCCGGGGTTGACGGTCACATCGGTTGATCAGACTGTTGACATCGTTAAGTTTGATCTTGAGCTGGAAATGTATGAGGAAGCCGGTGGGATTAGTGGGGCATTGCATTACAGTAGCGCGCTATTTGATCACACTACGATTGAGCGGCATATGGAGTATTTGCAGGCCGTGCTGCAAGCGATGGTGACCAATGCCCAACAGAAGGTAGGGGACATCAATATGCTGGCGCCGGCAGAGCGCCAGTTATTGCTGGATACATGGAATGTAACGGAAACGCCGTATCCTGACGTAATGTGTATTCATCAATTATTTGAACAGCAGGCAGAAAAAACGCCGGATGCCATGGCACTGGAGTATCAAGGACATTGCCTGAGTTATGCCGAACTCAATACCCGGGCTAACCGGTTGGCTCATCAATTAATTGCGTTGGGAGTAGAGCCGGAACAACGGGTCGCTATTTGTGTGGCACGCTCACCTGTTATGGTTGTGTCACTATTGGCGGTGCTGAAAGCGGGCGGAGCCTATGTACCGTTGGACACCACCTATCCAGTGGAGCGTCTGACCTATATTCTGAGTGACAGTACGCCATCAGTGATATTAGCGGATAGGATCGGACAGTCCATATTGGGTGACAAGGTATTGGCTGAGTTGACCGTTTTTGACCCGGCAGTGCAACTGGAGCAGCCGGACAGTAACCCGCAGGTTTCGGCCTTAACACCTCAGCATCTGGCCTATGTGATTTATACCTCTGGTTCTACCGGGCAGCCAAAAGGGGTGATGGTGGAACATCAGGCTCTTTATCAACGTACGTTGGGAGTAAATGAACTTTATGGTGTGACGACACAGGATCGGGTATTGCAGTTTGCGGCGTTTGCCTTTGATGTCTCCGTCGAAGAGTGTTTCTCGGCATTATGTCATGGTGCCACACTGGTTATTCGCGATGATGACTGGTTGGCTTCCATACCGGAATTTATCGCCTTATCTCAGCAAAACCACATCACGGTCATGTTCTTACCGACGCTGTTCTGGTCTGAACTGGCAGCCAGTGAACAAGCACTGCGACTGCCTGATGCCCTGAGACTTATCATCATTGGAAGTGAGGCAGTCAAAAAACATGCCATTCAAGACTGGTTCAGGCAGGACGGTTATCGCCCCCGACTATTAAACGCTTATGGGCCGACGGAAAATACGGTAACGGCAACCTGTCAGGAAATCTCATCGCCAAGCGAAGATCGTTCTATTGGTCGGCCACTTAAGAATACCCGTATTTATCTGCTGGATAAAAGAGGGCAACCCGTGCCACTAGGCTGTATGGGTGAAATCTACATTGGTGGTGTGGGCGTTGCCCGGGGTTACCTGAACCGCCCTGAACTGACGGATGAACGTTTCCTGATTGATCCGTTCAGTGATAGCTCGGATGCACGCATGTACCGTACTGGAGATTTAGGCCGTTATCTGCCGAACGGCAATCTGGAATTTCTGGGGCGCAATGACCAACAGGTGAAAATCCGCGGTTTCCGTATTGAGCCGGGGGAAATTGAAGCTCGGTTGATGGAGCACCCGGCTGTGCGTGAATCAGTGGTACTGGTGCACGGCGATGAGCTGGACAAACGGCTGGTGGCGTATGTGGTGGCGGACGCAGAAGCAGGGCTGGTGAATAACCTGCGTGAGCACCTGAGTGCGGCTCTGCCGGAGTATATGGTGCCGGCGGCGTTTGTGCGTCTGGATGCCTTCCCGTTAACCCCGAATGGCAAACTGGATCGCAAGGCGTTGCCAGTGCCCGGTGAGGAGGCTTTCTCCCGCCAACGTTATGAAGCGCCGCAGGGAGAAATAGAAATCGCCCTGGTTGCTGTCTGGCGTGAGTTATTGGGTATCGAAAAAATCAGCCGACACGACAATTTCTTTGCGCTGGGCGGACATTCCCTGCTGGCGGTGCGGGTGATAAACCGGATAATGGCTGTATTGGGCGTGGAATTACCGCTGACTGTGCTGTTTAATTCGCCGTCGTTGGCGGCTCTAGCTCAGGAAATACAGGCTCGGCGGGATAAACAAGACAATGTCGCGTTGCCCGCCATACTGCCTGTCTCTCGGGCGGAGACATTGCCGTTATCCTTTGCCCAACAGCGCTTGTGGTTCCTGGCTCAGCTCGATGGCGTCAGTGAAACGTATCATATTCCCCTGGCGCTGCATTTGCACGGTCAGTTGGATATCACCGCCTGGCAGCAGGCCCTGAATGCCGTCTTTGCCCGCCATGACGCGCTGCGTACGGTATTTGTTTCCGTTGACGGTCAGCCACAGGTCCGACTGCTGGAAAAAGACAGCAGGTTGCCGCTGGTCCAGCATGATTTACGCGGGCACCCAGAGGCGGACACGGTACTGGAACAGTTGTACACCGAAACGGTATCTGCACCGTTTGACCTCAGCCGGGGGCCGCTTATCCGGGCCGCGCTTATCCGGTTGACGGAGGAGGACTATGAGTTTTTGTTGATCCAGCATCATATTGTGTCTGATGGCTGGTCGGTCACAGTGCTGATACGGGAACTGAATGCGCTGTATACGACCTTTCTGACTGGGCAGTCGGATCCGTTGCCGCCGTTGGCCATCCAATACCCGGATTATGCAGCCTGGCAGCATCAGTGGCTTTCCGCCGAGCGCACCCAGGCGCAGTCTGACTATTGGCGGACTGTGTTGGCGGATGCGCCGGTGCTGCTGGACTTGCCTACCGATAGACCTCGGCCGCCAGAACAATCGTTTGTCGGTTATACCGTGCCTGTCCAGTTCGATCCGGCATTGACCGCCGCCCTCAAACACTTAAGCCAACAGCACGGTGTCACGTTGTTTATGACCGTACTGTCAGCTTGGGCCGTTGTCTTATCGCGTCTGTCCGGTCAGGACGATATCATTATCGGCACCCCCAGCGCCGGCCGCAGCCGGCAGGAAGTAGAGCCGTTGATAGGTTTTTTTGTCAGCACACTGCCCTTGCGGATGGCGGTTTCAGGTGAACTGACCGTAGCGGAATGTCTGGCCCGGGTGCGGGAAATTGCGTTAGCTGCCCAGGCACATCAAGATTTGCCGTTTGAACAGGTGGTGGAAATTGCTCAGCCGGCACGTCGGCTGGCACATACCCCACTGTTTCAGGTGATGTTTGCCTGGCAGAACAATGAACGCACAGATTTGGAATTGCCGGGCCTGAAAGTGTCACAAGTTGATCAAGCGTTGGATATTGTCAGATTTGATCTTGAGCTGAATTTGTTTGAAGAAGCAGGCGGGATTGTTGGCGATCTTGGCTATTCTGCTGCGTTGTTTGATAAATCGACCATAGAACGACAGGTAGGCTATCTGCATGCTGTATTGCACGCGATGGTGGCCAATGCTCAACAGAAAGTGGGGGAAATAGAGATTCTGGCTCCGGCAGAGCGCCGATTATTGCTGGAAACATGGAACGCGACGGCAACGCCGTATTCTGAAGCGGTGTGCATCCATCAGTTATTTGAACAGCAGGCAGAGAAAATTCCGGATGCCATCGCTGTAATGTATGAAGGGCAGACCCTCAGTTATGCCGAACTCAATGCCCGTGCCAATCGGCTGGCGCATCAGTTGATGGCGTTGGGGGTAGCACCAGACCAGCTAATCGTCAGTTGTGTGTCACGAACACCAGCCATGGTGGTGGGAATATTGGCCATACTAAAAGCTGGTGGGGCGTATGTGCCGCTGGATCCGGATTACCCCAGTGAACGTTTGGTACAGATGCTCACCGATACCGATCCTGCTATTGTTCTGACGGATGAAATTGGACGAGCGGCCTTGGGAGAGAAGGCACTGGCCGGACGGGTAGTGCTTGACCCGAATCGTTTGCCTGAACTGCCAGACAGTGATCCACAAATACAGTCATTAACTCCCCGGCATTTGGCGTATGTGATTTACACCTCCGGTTCAACAGGAACGCCCAAAGGGGTGATGGTGGAACATAATCAACTGGTGCAGGAAATTACTGCGCTGAGTACGACATTGTCGTTTAACACTTCTGATCGGATATTACAGTTCTGCAATACTTCGTTTGATGTCTGTGTATCAGAAATATTTTTTGCAATGACTAATGGTTCAGCACTCATATTGAGGACAAATCAGTGGACCTCCAGTGCATCGAAATTTTGGTCCCTGTGTGAGCGATATCAGGTGACTTATATATCCATTCCGGTTCAATTTTGGCGGATGCTGGCTGAAGCTAATCGAGGCGATATCTATCAGGGCGTGAGAATTATCTGTATCGGCGGGGAAACGATATCTCAACATGAATTAGAAGGCTGGTTATCTGTTTACCGTGAATTTCCTGTTTTGGTGAATTGCTATGGCGCGACAGAAGCGACGATTACCACGACGATTGCTTACCTAAATGAAAAAACAGGACAGTCCAATCTCATTGGCCGCCCACTGCCCAATATGCAAATGTACCTGCTGGATGCTTATGCTCAGCCAGTGCCATTAGGGACGATAGGCGAGTTGTATATTGGTGGGGTGAGTGTAGCGCGGGGTTATCTGAATCGGCCCGAGTTAACAACAGAGCGTTTCCTGCCCGACCTGTTCAGTGATAAACCCCATGCCCGGATGTACCGCACTGGTGATTTAGGTCGTTATCGGTCGGATGGCAATCTGGAATTTCTGGGGCGCAATGACCAGCAAGTGAAAATCCGCGGTTTCCGCATTGAATTGGGCGAAATTGAAGCCAGATTGGCTGACCATTCGGCAGTACGTGAATCGGTGGTACTGATGTTGGAAGAAGGGACGGACAAACGACTGGTGGCGTATGTGGTGGCAGACGCAGAAGAAGGGCTGGCGAATAGCCTGCGTGAGCACCTGAGTGTGGTTTTGCCGGAGTATATGATGCCGACGGCATTTGTCCGTCTGGACACCTTCCCGTTGACCCCGAATGGCAAACTGGATCGCAAAGCGCTGCCGGTGCCCGGTGAGGAGGCTTTCTCCCGCCAACGTTATGAAGCGCCGCAGGGAGAAATAGAAATCGCCCTGGTTGCTGTCTGGCGTGAGTTATTGGGTATCGAAAAAATCAGCCGACACGACAATTTCTTTGCCATGGGCGGACATTCCCTGCTGGCGGTGCGGGTGGTGAACCGGATAATGGCCGTATTGGGTGTGGAATTACCGCTGACGGTGTTGTTTAACTCGCCTTCGTTGGCGGCCTTAGCGCAGGAAATACAGACCCGACGGGATAAACAGGACAATACCACCTTGCCCATCATACTCCCCGTCTCCCGAGCGGGAAAATTACCGTTATCTTTTGCCCAACAGCGCTTGTGGTTCCTGGCCCAGCTCGATGGCGTCAGTGAAACGTATCATATTCCCCTGGCGCTGCATTTGCACGGCCAGTTGGATATCACCGCCTGGCAGCAGGCCCTGAATGCCGTCTTTGCCCGTCATGAAGCACTGCGCACGGTATTTATTTCCGTTGACGGTCAGCCGCAAGTTCGGCTGCTGGAAAAAGACAGCGGGATGCCGCTGGTGCAGCATGATTTACGCGGGAATCCAGAAAGAGACACGGCACTGGAACAGTTGTACACCGAAGCGGTGTCTGCGCCGTTTGACCTCAGTCGGGATCCGCTTATCCGGGCGAAGCTTATTCGACTGACGGAAGAGGACGCTCATTTTTTACTGACTCAGCATCATATTGTCTCCGATGGCTGGTCGGTCACGGTGCTGATACGGGAACTGAGCACGCTCTATACGGCCTTTTTGACCGGACAGCCGAACCCGTTGCCCCCGTTGGCCATCCAATATCCGGATTATGCTGTCTGGCAGCATCAGTGGTTTTCCGCCGAGCGCACCCAGACGCAGTCTGACTATTGGCGAACCGTATTGGCGGATGCGCCGGTGCTGCTGGAATTGCCTACCGACAGGCCTCGGCCGCCAGCACAGTCGTTTGCCGGTCAGGCAATGCCGGTTCACTTAGATTCGGCACTGACCGCCGCCCTCAAACAGTTAAGCCAGCAGCACGGTGTCACGTTGTTTATGACTGTGCTATCAGCCTGGGGCGTCGTCTTGTCGCGTCTGTCCGGTCAGGACGATATCATTATCGGTATCCCCAGTGCCGGCCGCAGCCGGCAGGAAGTGGAGCCGTTGATAGGCTTTTTTGTCAATACACTGGCCTTGCGAATGACGGTTTCGGGTGAACTGACGGCGGCAGAATGCCTGACCCAGGTGCGGGAAACTGCGTTAGCAGCCCAGGCACATCAGGATCTGCCGTTTGAGCAGGTGGTGGAAATCGTCCAACCGCCCCGTCGGCTGGCGCATACGCCCCTGTTCCAGGTAATGTTTGCTTGGCAGAACAATGAAAATATGGATTGGGTATTGCCGGGACTGGACGTCACACCGATTGATCAGATTTTTGACGCCGTCAAGGTGGTTAAGGCCGTTAAGTTTGATCTCGAACTGGAGCTGTATGAGAACGCTGGCGGGATTAGCGGGGCATTGAATTACAGTACTGCTCTGTTTGATCGCACTACGATTGAGCGGCACATGGGGTATTTACAGACCGTGCTGCAAGCGATGGTGGACAATGTCCAACAGAAGGTGGGGGATATCAATATCCTGGCGCCGGCAGAGCGCCAGTTATTGCTAGAAACGTGGAATGTCACGGAGACGCCGTATCCTGACGCGATGTATCTCCATCAGTTATTTGAACAGCAGGTACAGAAAACTCCGGGTGCCACAGCATTGGAGTATCAGGAACAGTGCCTGAGTTATGCCGAACTCAATACCCGGGCTAATCGGCTGGCCCATCAATTAATTATGTTGGGGGTAGCGCCAGATCAATTGATCGCGATTTGTGTCTCACGCACACCGGTCATGATTGTCGGGATATTGGCCATACTGAAAGCTGGCGGCGCCTATGTCCCGTTGGATCCGGCTTATCCCGGTGAACGTCTGACACAGATACTCATTGATGCTGCATCGGCTCTTGTTTTGGCGGATGAAACTGGACGAACAGTATTGGGCGATAAGGTGCTGGCTGGACGGAAGGTGCTTGACCCGAATGTCTGGTTTGACCAGCCGGATAGTAACCCACAGAGAGCGGTATTGACCCCTCATCATTTGGCCTATGTGATTTACACCTCCGGCTCAACAGGGATCCCGAAAGGGGTGATGGTAGAGCATCAGGCGTTGTACCAACGTTACTTGGGGGTGAATGAGCTTTATGGTGTGACGACGCAGGATCGTGTACTGCAATTTGCCACTTTTTCCTTTGATGTCTCCGTTGAGGAATGCTTCTCGGCATTATGCAATGGTGCCACGTTGGTAATGCGTGATGATAGCTGGCTGACTTCCATACCGGAATTTATTACTTTGACCCGACAAAACTACATCACGGTCATGTTCTTACCGACGCTGTTCTGGTCTGAATTGGCGGCCAGAGAGCAGAGACTGCCTGATGCCCTGAGACTTATCATCATTGGAAGTGAGGCAGTCAAAAAACATGCCATTCAAGACTGGTTCAGGCAGGACAGTTATCGCCCCCGGCTATTAAACGCTTATGGGCCGACGGAAAATACGGTAACGGCAACCTGTCAGGAAATCTCATCGCCGAGCGAAGATCGTTCTATTGGTCGGCCACTTAAGAATACGCGCATCTATCTGCTGGATAAAAGAGGGCAACCCGTGCCATTAGGCTGTATGGGTGAAATCTACATTGGTGGTGTGGGCGTTGCCCGGGGTTACCTGAACCGCCCTGAACTGACGGCTGAACGTTTTCTTATTGATCCGTTCAGTGGAGAATCCGATGCACACATGTACCGTACTGGGGATTTAGGCCGTTATCTGCCGGATGGCAATCTGGAGTTTCTGGGTCGCAATGACCACCAGGTTAAAATTCGCGGTTTCCGCATTGAACCGGGGGAAATTGAAGTCCGGTTGGCAGAGCACCCGGCCGTGCGTGAATCAGTGGTACTGGTACACGGCGATGAGCTGGACAAACGGTTGATCGCGTATGTGGTGGCGAACGTGGAAGCAGAGCTGGCGAATAGTCTGCGTGAGCACCTGAGTGCGGTTTTGCCGGATTATATGGTGCCGGCGGCATTTGTGCGTCTGGACACCTTCCCGTTGACCCCGAACGGCAAACTGGACCGCAAGGCGCTGCCAATACCTGATGAGGACGCGTTTGCCCGCCAGCTGTATGCCGCTCCCCAAGGGGAAATAGAAACCGCCCTGGCTGCTGTCTGGCGTGAGTTACTGGACATTGAAAAAATCAGCCGGTACGACAATTTCTTTGCACTGGGAGGACATTCTCTGCTGGTGGTGCGGATGATTGAACATTTGCGTCATCAGGGGCTTAAACTGGCAGTACGCGACCTGTTTCAGACACCCGTACTATCCCATCTGGCGCACAAACTGGGGCAGTACCAAGCCGTGCCCGTGCCTGACAATGTCATTACCTCGGATATAACCAGGCTCACGCCGACGATGTTGCCGTTGATAGACCTGACGCAGACGGATATTGACTATATCGTCGGGCAAGTACCGGGTGGCATGAGCAATATTCAGGACATTTATGCCCTGTCACCTTTGCAGGACGGGATATTATTTCACCATTTACTAGCAAACAAGGGGGATCCCTACCTGTTGGCCATCCAGATGATGTTTGCTGACCGCGCTTTACTGGACCGATATTTGGCCGCGGTGCAGCAAGTAATCAACCGTCACGATATTCTGCGAACGGCCTTTATCTGGCAGGGGATGTCTGTGCCAGCGCAAGTGGTCTTGCGTCAGGCAACGTTACGGGTTATCGAACTAACGTTAGATCCAGCGGAAGGACCGGTCAGTGAGAAACTAAGCCGGCATTTTGATCCTTGCCATTATCGTCTTAACTTAAGTGAGGCGCCGTTACTGCAATTTGTCATTGCCCGGGAAACGGATGGCCGTTGGTGCTTATTGGAATTACAGCACCACCTGATTGGCGACCACACGGCACAAGAAGTGATGCACCATGAAGTCCGGGCGTATCTGACGGGACAAGCGGAAACCCTGCCCACTCCGGTGCCGTTCCGTCATCTGGTGGCGCAGGCGAGGTTGGGCATCAGTCAGGAAGAGCACACCCGTTTCTTCACGGACATGCTGGCAGATGTGACAGAGCCGACACTGCCGTTTGGTTTAGCTGAGGTGCATCGTGATGGTTCGCAAGTAACGGAATATTTCCAGATGTTATCCGCTGAACTGAATCGCCGCCTGCGCCGTCAGGCCCAGCAGTTGGGCGTCAGTCTGGCGGCGTTATATCATCTGGCCTGGGCGCAAGTCTTGTCGCACACCAGCGGACAGGAAAAGGTGGTGTTCGGCACCGTGCTGTTTGGGCGTATGGCAGCGGGTACTGGGGCGGCGAGTGGGCTGGGGCTGTTTATTAATACCCTGCCGCTGCGGCTGGATATTGATAATACGCCAGTGCGGGAAAGTGTACAGCAGGCTCACACCCGACTGGCCGGATTATTGGCACATGAGCATGCATCACTGGCGTTGGCTCAACGGTGCAGTGGCATTGACAACGAAAGTCCCCTCTTCAGTGCCCTGTTGAACTACCGACATAATACGGTGTCAGCCCTGTCCAATGAATGGGTAAGCGGGATTGAGTTTGTTAACGGGCAGGAGCGGACTAGTTACCCCTTAGTGTTATCGATCGAAGATTTTGGTGATGCGCTGGGGTTGACGGCACAGACAGTTCAGCCTTTTGATCCTGCGCGGATATGCGGTTATATGCAACAGGCACTGGAAAGTCTGGCGGACGCACTGGAGCATACGCCGGACAGGTTGGTTCGGTGCTTGGAAATCCTACCGGAAGCAGAGCGCGCGCAGTTATTAACAACCCGGAATGTGACGGAAACACCATATTCTGCAACGTTATGTATCCATCAATTATTCGAGCAACAGACAGTGAAAACTCCGGACGCGACTGCGCTGGTGTATGAAGACCAGATGCTCAGTTATGCCGAACTCAATGCCCGGGCTAATCGCTTGGCGCATCAGTTGATGGCGTTGGGGGTAGCACCAGACCAGTTAGTGGCGATTTGTGTATCACGTTCATTGGCCATGGTAGTCGGGGTATTGGCCATACTAAAAGCTGGTGGGGCGTATGTACCGCTGGATCCGGCTTATCCCGGTGAACGGCTGACACAGATTCTCACCGATGCCGCCCCAGCTATTATCTTGGCGGATGAGACTGGGCGGACAGCCTTAGGCGAGCAGGTACTGGCCGAACGGAAGGTACTTGACCCTAATTATCTACCTGAACAATCGGACAGTAATCCACAGGTACGAGCATTGACTCCCCGTCATCTGGCCTATGTCATTTACACGTCTGGCTCGACAGGCACCCCGAAAGGAGTGATGGTCGAACATCGTAATATTCTGCGTTTATTTGAGGCGACTGAATTCTGGTATCACTTTAATCAACAAGACAGTTGGTGCCTGTTTCATTCCATTGCTTTTGATTTTTCGGTATGGGAATTATGGGGGGCATTGCGTTATGGCGCTAAACTAGTTTTAGTCCCCCACGCGATGACCCGCTCCCCACAGGAATTCCATCAATTTGTGTGTCGGCACAGTATCACGGTACTGAATCAAACCCCCAGTGCTTTCAAAGCTTTTATTGCCAGCTACGTTGATAATCCCTTACCGGATCAGTTACGTTATATCATTTTTGGTGGCGAAGCTCTTGATCCAAGTATATTGAAGCCGTGGTATCACTTGCGAAAAGACACTACACCACAGTTGGTGAATATGTATGGCATTACGGAAACGACTGTTCATGTGACTTACCGGGTACTCAATTACCATGATGTGATTCACACTGTCAGCCCGATTGGCACACGTATTCCAGATCTCACGCTGTATTTGCTGGACAAATATGGTCAACCCGTGCCAGAGGGTGTCACCGGAGAACTGTATGTCGGAGGTGCCGGTGTCGCCCGGGGGTACCTGAACCGACCTGAATTGACGGCAGAGCGTTTCCTGAGCGATCCGTTCAATGCCAAACCGGAAGCACGCATGTACCGCACCGGCGATTTAGCGCGCTACCTGCCGGATGGCAATCTGGAGTTTCTGGGGCGCAATGATCAGCAAGTGAAAATCCGTGGCTTTCGCATTGAACTGGGGGAAATTGAAGCCCGGTTGATGGATCACCCGGTAGTGCGTGGATCGGTAGTAGTGGCACTGGGTGAAGGTTCGGACAAACGGCTGGTGGCGTATGTGGTGGCGGACGTGGAAGAAGGGCTGGCGAATAGCCTGCGTGAGCACCTGAATACGGTTCTGCCGGAGTATATGGTGCCGACGGCGTTTGTCCGTCTGGACAGTTTCCCGTTGACACTGAATGGCAAACTGGATCACAAGGCGCTGCCGGTGCCCGGTGAGGACGCGTTTGCCCGCCAGAGGTATGCAGCTCCCCAAGGGGAAATAGAAACCGCCCTGGCTGCTATCTGGCGTGAGTTATTGGGTATCGAAAAAATCAGCCGACACGACAATTTCTTTGCGTTGGGTGGGCATTCCCTGCTGGCGGTGCGGGTGGTGAACCGGATAATGGCCGTATTGGGTGTAGAATTACCGCTGACTGTGCTGTTTAATTCGCCGTCGTTGGCGGCCTTAGCGCAGGCGATTCAGGCTCGATGGGATAACCAGGACAATGTCGCGTTGCCCGCCATACTGCCTGTCTCTCGGGCGGAGACATTGCCGTTATCCTTTGCTCAACAGCGCTTGTGGTTCCTGGCTCAGCTCGATGGCGTCAGTGAAACGTATCATATTCCCCTGGCGCTGCATTTGCACGGTCAGTTGGATATCACCGCCTGGCAGCAGGCCCTAAATACCGTCTTTGCCCGTCATGAAGCACTGCGCACAGTATTTATTTCCGTTGACGGCCAGCCGCAAGTCCGGCTTCTGGCAAAAGACAGAGGCGTGCCGCTGGTGCAGCATGATTTACGCGGAAATCCAGAAAGAGACACGGCACTGGAACAGTTGTACACCGAAGCGGTGTCTGCGCCGTTTGACTTCAGTCAGGGACCGTTTATTCGGGCGATGCTTATCCGGCTGACGGAGGAGGATACTCAGTTTTTACTGACCCAGCATCATATTGTGTCCGATGGCTGGTCGGTCACGGTGCTGATACGAGAACTGAATGCGCTCTACACGGCCTTTCTGGCTGGGCATCCGGATCCGTTGCCGTCGTTGGCCATCCAATATCCGGATTATGCTGTCTGGCAGCATCAGTGGCTTTCCGCCGAGCGCACCCAGACGCAGTCTGACTATTGGCGGGCTGTGTTAGCAGATGCGCCGGTGCTGCTGGATTTGCCTACTGACAGGCCACGGCCGCCAGCGCAGTCGTTTGTCGGTCAGGAGGTGCCTATCCAGTTCGACCCGACACTGACCGCCGCCCTCAAACAATTAAGCCAGCAGCACGGTGTTACGTTGTTTATGACCGTGCTATCGGCCTGGGGCGTCGTCTTGTCGCGGTTGTCCGGTCAGGACGATATTATTATCGGCACCCCCAGTGCTGGCCGCAGCCGACAAGAAGTAGAGCCGTTGATAGGCTTTTTTGTCAACACACTGGCCTTGCGAATGGCTGCTTCGAACAAACTGACCGTAGCGGAATGCCTGACCCGGGTGCGGGAAACTGCGTTAGCAGCCCAGGCACATCAGGATCTGCCGTTTGAGCAGGTGGTGGAAATCGTCCAACCGCCACGTCGGCTGGCGCATACGCCCCTGTTTCAGGTGATGTTTATCTGGCAGAACAATGAACACACGGACTGGGTATTACCGGGTCTGACCGTCACACCGATTGATCAGGTTTTTGACGCCGTCAAGGCTGTTAAGTTTGATCTCGAATTGGAACTGTATGAGGAATCTGGTGGGATTAGCGGAGTATTGAATTACAGTACCGCGCTGTTTGATCTCCCCACTATTGAACGACACATAGGGTATTTGCAGACCGTGCTGCATGCGATGGTGGCCAATGCCCAACAGAAGATAGGAGACATTGATATTCTGGCGCCGGCAGAGCGCCGGTTATTGCTGACTACCTGGAACACGACGGAAACGCTGTATCCTAAAGAATTATGTATTCATCAACTGATTGAACAGCAGGCAGCGAAAACTCCGGATGCCATTGCCCTGGTGTATGAAGAGCAGACCCTCAGTTATGCCGAACTCAATGCCCGGGCTAATCGAGTGGCCCATCAGTTGATTGAAGTGGGTGTTGAACCGGATCAACGGGTAGCGATGTGTGTGTCAAGATCACTAACAATGGTAGTTGGGGTATTGGCCATACTGAAAGCCGGTGGGACTTATGTGCCGCTAGATCCAGCCTATCCAGACGAAAGATTGGTCTATATGCTCGAAGACGCAGCTCCCGTTGCGGTACTAACTCAAACTGAGTGGGTTGACCGGCTAGCCAGCACTGTACCTACTGTAGTGCTCGATGCTCAAGCAGCATTCTGGATGTCATATTCCACCGATAATCCAGATCCTCAGGTGTTGGGACTCACATCACACCATCTGGCCTATGTCATTTATACCTCCGGCTCTACAGGACAGCCCAAAGGCGTGATGAACAGTCACCAAGCCTTATGCAACCGTCTGCTATGGTTCGTCCGAGATATTGCAACGACACCATTGGTAGGGGCACTGAAAACTAGCATCAGTTTTGTTGATTCCGTCACCGAGATGCTAGGCGTGTTGCTGGCCGGTGGTAAACTGGTTGTGTTCAGTGATCATGAAGTGAAAGATCTCGACCGTTTCAGGGATGGTTTACGCCGCTTTGGGGTTAATTATCTGGTGGTAGTACCTTCGCTGTTAAATCATTTAATTCAAGGTCATAGCGATGAGTTGAAATCCATTAGAACGTTGGTTTGCAGCGGAGAACGGCTGGATCCTGAACTGGCTCGACAAGTTGTGACGGATTCCCCTTGGCTCCGTCTGTTAAATTTCTATGGTTCATCCGAAATCAATGGTGATGCCACCTGGTATGAATACCCTGCTCAGACAGAAATACCAGAAGCATCAGTCATAGGCCGTCCCATCGGCAATACCCAAATTTATATTCTCGATCCTATTGGGCAACCTGTCCCGCTAGGCGTAGTCGGCGAAATTTATATTGGCGGTGCTGGTGTGGCTCGCGGTTATCTCAATCGGCCCGAATTAACAGCTGAACGTTTCCTTCATGATCCATATAGTGATAAGCCGGATGCACGTATGTACCGTACTGGAGATTTGGCTCGTTATCGTCCGGACGGCAATCTGGAATTTCTCGGTCGTAATGATCAGCAGGTGAAAATTCGAGGCTTCCGTATTGAACTGGAGGAGATTGAAGCCAAGTTGATGGAATATCCTGCAGTGCATGGATCAGTAGTGTTGGTACTGAATGACGGGATGGAGAAACGGTTGGTGGCTTATGTGGTGGCGGACGCTGAAGAGGGGCTGGTTAACAGTTTGCACATCCACCTAAATTCGGTTCTGCCGGATTATATGGTGCCGACAGCGTTTGTGCGACTGGATCGCTTCCCGTTAACCGCTAACGGCAAACTGGATCGACAGGCATTGCCAGCACCGGATAGCGAAGCGTTTGCCCGTCAACGCTATGAGGCACCACAAGGGGCAACCGAAATCATGTTGGCGGCGATTTGGCATGAACTGCTGGGCATTGATCAAATCAGCCGGCATGACAATTTCTTTGCCCTAGGAGGACATTCACTATTAGCTGTGAGAATAATGAATCTTGCCGCGGAGCAGGGCTTGAGTTTCACGCTAAATACCCTGTTTCAGTTCCCTGTGTTGGCCGAATTGGCAGCAAAAATTGCCTCAGATCCTCTGCTTCAACCGCAAAATAACGCCATATCAGTACGGTCTGGTGGAACAGGGTTGCCACTATTTTTTGTTCCTAGTGGCATAGGGGATTATTCATATGTCTTCGGGCTGTCTCAACATATCTCATCGTGTTATCCGATTTATGTATTGCCATGGCCTTCTATCAATGAAAAACCGATATCAACAATAGAAGAATTAGCAACCAGAATGATTGTCTTGATGAAAGCTATTCAGCCCATAGGCCCATATCGGATAGGGGGTTATTCTTCCGGCGGTATATTGGCCTATGCTATTGCCCAGCGACTTTTGAATACTGGTGAACGGGTTAATTACCTGGGGCTAATTGATTCACCTGCGCCTCATTATTTAGGAAAAGAAATTGTGCAACCCAAATATCATTTCCTTAGTGAACTCGCTCGACAGTTAGGAGGGGGGCATCCAGAAGAAATATTGGCGTTGTACCGGAGTGTTGAAGAGTTGAATTTGGTGCAATTTATTGAATTTGCACAAGAATTAGCATTATATCCGGCAAATCTACATGCTGATGTAATTGCCAAACGTTGGGAGCAAATTGCACATTATGCGCAAATAGTTACAGATTATGAACCGACAGCATTGACAATAACATTGCATCAATTCTATGCAATTGAATCTAATCCTATTATTTCTTTTATGATGGAAGAAACATCCGAATCTGTAAACACAGATCCCTCGTTAGGTTGGGCACATATAATGTCTGATGCTTTACTTCAGTTGATTGCTGTTTCGGGTAATCATTTTAGTATGATGGAGAACCATGAGCATAAAATCGCTTTAGTTGAAGCTTTGAATAGAACTTTGTTAATCAGTAGTGATACAGAGCCAGTATGATATTAATTTAACGCGATGCTCGGCTTTTAGGGTGAGTTGAAATGACATAGCCGCTCCTTTATAACTTTAAATCGTCAAAAATAGAGAAATAAAGGAACAAAAGGCTATGTCATAGCAAGATTTTATGATTTGGGTGTTTTGTTGGGTAGATGACAATTTAACGCAGTTACAGCAAGGTATGCGCTTCAGAAGCCGGGGATATCTGCCTAAACTGAGCGATGCAGAAGCCATTACGATGGAAGTGGTGGGTGAATTTTTAGGCTTTTCAACAGATAAAGGCATTTGGACGTACTTTAATGACCACCGGCGCGAGTGGTTTCCGGGGCTAGGTTCACGCGCCAATTTTGCTAAACAAATTTCGAATCTTTGGGCTGTTAAACAACAATTGCAAGAAAAGCTGGCGAGGTTATTGGGCGCGCTCGACAGGCCGGTACATATTATCGACGGATTTCCACTGCCCGTTTGTGGATTCAAAAGAGCAAAAGGCTGTGCCAACTTCAAAGGACAAGCCGATTATGGATACTGCGCCGCCAAAAACGAAACTTACTACGGCTTCAAAGGACATCTCATGATAGACGAAATCGGCGTGGTAACCGGGTTTACACTGACGCCCGCCAACGTCAGTGAGCGTGAAGCAAGCTGGGATGTGATCGGCTCGATAAAAGGCTGTTTGCTTGGAGATAAAGGGTATTTATGCTTTGAATTTAAACAGGAAATGAAGGTAGAGGGTATTGAAATGATTACCCCTGTGCGGGCCAATATGGATGATCCCCTCCCCAGAAAAACGAGAAGGGTCATTAATGCCAAACGCCGTTTAATTGAAACGGTGATTGGTCAACTCGCCGGACAATTTGCTATCGAGAAGTGCTGGGCACGAGATTTGTGGCATTTGAGTAATCGAATTGCTAGAAAATTTCTTTCTCACACGTTGGGTATTTTTGCCAATTTTCAACAAGGTAAAAGTCAACGCGACTGGCTTCAACAAGCCAACGTTATAGGATGTTAAAGTTGAGCATCGCGTTAATAATAATGACCAAATATCGCACTGAGATTATTGGAGCAGACGTAAACGTAATGAAGCATAACGAGAATGGGATATTTGAACATGTTTGTCTGATACCGCTGGTGGATATCCCCATTCGAGCCAATGCTGGCGAATGGGATAACAAAAAAGTGTTAGGAATGCGTCTGATTGTAGAATATCTACACAATCAAAAAATTGACAAAGAGAAAAATTTGCTCGCTTTACGCTGGATAGTAGCAACACTTTACATTATGGAAACTACAGCGAAGAACGAGATGCCTTATTATCGCAATCACGGCGTAATGTTAGAATTAGTAATGGACTCTGAACGGCTTGCAATGGCGAACAATATCGAAGGCGCAATACTTGAGAAGTTCGGTAAGGTGCAGGGGACAGAGAACGCCATATTAATGTACAACGATATGTTAGATGAAAATGGCCTTTTAAAATTATCACCAATGGGAATCGAGGTAATGGATAATATGCACGAAGCTTTTACGCTCGAAGTTGCCAATGGTGCACTAGATAAGGCCGAACCAACGAGACACTAAACGTATTAGTTCAGATGAGGTTTGATACTTCGCTGTAAATCCGTCACCATCATAACGATGTCATGTGGATTTTTATCCCGAACTACTGAGCACAAAATCTATGGTCACCCCCGTTTTTGCAACACTGATTTTCGATTAATGTTGGCTTGCTTAAATCTATCCGGCGTCTTTGTGGGCAAGGATGCCCGCGCCACGATGAGTTCCGCGCCTGATGAACCTGAAAAAAACCACGGCTTCATTGAGCCATTCATGTCATCAATAATCAGTCTTCGCAAAACCAGATGGGTAACTTCTTAATTAACTGTAAGTTCCCGCTACAGCGGGAGTGTTACTGTGCGAACACGGTCTGTCGTGTCGTTATCGCCCAGGCTATCCGGGCTAATTTGTTTGCCAGCGCACAAGCCACCACGCACGAATGTTTTCGTGCCAGCTGCGCTCTGACCCAGTCAGCGAGTCGCCCCGACTGGCCGTCAATGTGTTGGATAAAGACGCGAGCACATTGCACCAGTAACCGTCGCAGGTTCTTGTCACCACGTTTACTTATCCCCAGCAGCGTGTTTTTCCCACCGGTACTGTATTGCCGCGGCACCAGGCCTGTTGATGCAGCAAAATCACGACTGCGTGCATACTGCTTTCCATCTCCCAGCTGCGTTGACAAGACACTGGCGGTTATCGGCCCTATGCAGGGGATCGTCATCAGATGTTGCCCCGTTTCATCACGGGATAGCGACTGCGCGAGCTCGACTTCTATCTCGGTAATCTGTTCAACCAGATACTGATAATGCGCATGCAGGCGGAGTAGCAACTGCGACAGATAAGGTGGGAGCTTATTATCTGCCAGTACCGCTGAAAGCCGTTTTATCACCGCCATTCCTGTCGGCATACTGATACCAAATTCCAGCAAAAACGCATGCATCTGGTTTGTCGTCTTAACCTTATCCCTGATAAGAGACTCCCTAACCCGATGTAATGCTCTCATCGCTTGCTGCGCTTCAGTTCTGGGTTGAACAAACCGCATAGAGGGACGCGATGCGGCCTCGCATATGGCTTCAGCATCGACAAAATCGTTCTTGTTACTCTTAACAAAAGGGCGGACAAACTGCGGAGAAATCAGTTTTGCTTCGTGGCCTAAATCAGCAACCCGGTGAGCCATAAAGTGTGCCCCAGCGCAGGCCTCCATTACCACTGTAGCTGAAGAACACTGACCAAGAAATTCAAGAAGTTTGGCTCTGGTGAATTTTTTACGAAGAAGAGCTTTACCGGATTTATCCTGGCAATGAACGTGGAAAGAGTGCTTACCGAGATCGATCCCAATGAGTGTGACGTTTTGCATGATGGCCTCTCCAGAATGGAAAACACCCTGCCAGCCTACGCTCACAGGGTGGGGGTGACCATCTTGTATCTTTAATCTGGTTTATGCTGGTTAAGTGAGATTGGCAACAATCATGCAGTCAGACAACCATCAAGGGATTAAGCCCGTTAATGAGCTTTCGACGCATGAT
>NZ_CAWQJR010000210.1:0-20580 GCF_963894935.1 Xenorhabdus sp. PB61.4 | reverse complement strand
CAGCCTGACGATATCTTTTGAGGCTTGTACCAGGTTTTTACCTGCCTTTTGATCATCCAGTGCCTTACCCAAAGCATCGCTCTTAGTTGGCGCCAAAAAGTTATTCTCCACCGCATTTTTCGCACTCTGTGCCCCATCAATCCCACCTGCCGTAGAATCTGTTGCCAATCCTGCTGTCAATCCACCAGCCAATGTAGATAATGCACTGATTGTCTGCCGTTTTTCTTCATCTAATTGATTGAGCTCTTCTGGTGTTTTAACACCATAAAGCTGTTCGGCAATGATTGGGGCCATGAGTTCACCAACCGCTGCACCCGTACCACCTGCTAATGAATCTCCACCATTAGCTTTTGCCAGTACTGCCCCCAAAACTGCATGAGCCATAGCATTGGCAGTTTTATTGACTTCTTTGGTTTTCGGATCAGTCGTCTTATCTTTAATTACTTCAGCCAGATAAGGTGCAGCACCTCCCGCGATTGCTGCTGTTAAATCACCACCGGCCAATCCTTGTATTGCAGCAGTGGCAGCCATCATGGCTTTATTCAAATTACTACCAGTGCCCCATTTCTTCTGCTCATCTTTATAAGCCTTAGTTTCACGTAGCTTAGCATAATAACCAGTCCGTTCTTTTTCTGATGTCCCTTCAGCTGGTTCAGGATTTCCATTCTTGGCCAGTTCTTCCTTACCTGCCTGAATCGCACGAATGTTACCTTCTGTTCGCGCAATGTCTATGGCTTGATTGCTAATTTCACCAATCAGACGGCTTTGCTGGATACGTTTTTGCTCCTTCTCTTTGTTAAAGATTGGGCTGAGTGTCTGGTTTGCATGTTCTACATCACGACTTAGATCAGCAATATCCTGCTTCTGATTTTCTGTATCACGAACAATAACCACTCCTTCGCTGATCGCTGCATGAGTAGTCGAATTAGCATGCCCTTCACGGCTACCACCAACAGGCATTCCCATTGCCATATTTTTTAGTGTTCCATCGTTACCACTACTAACAGGATTACCATTCGATGCTCCTAACGGATTTTTCTGCGCATTGCTGGCTAAATTACCACTAGCGCTAAAGCCCGCGCTCTGGTGCTCAACCTTATATTCCGCTTTATTTTCAATATCGCTGAAACCAAGAGTACCTGTTTCCAGACGGTTTTTATCTGCAGTCGCGGTACTGCCAATCACAGCCCCATCTAGCTGGGTATGCTCACTCACTTTAACGTCAAAACCGCCTTTGCCCGCAAAAATACCCGTCTGCTCCTGCACTGAATCATAATTACTGCGCATTTTCTCACGGCTGGCGTTGACACTGCCTGAACCCGACATTGTGCCGTAAGTGAAGCTTCCCGAAGCACTTGCGTTAACCTGTTTAGCATCATAACGATCGCTATCCTGCTGGCTTTGCATGGTCAGATTGCGTCCAACATCTGCCTTAACAGTTTCACCCGTTATCTGTGCTCCTGTCAGATTTGTATCCCGATCACTATGAAGATTAACCGTGTTACCGGCATTGAGTGTGGTTTCGATATAATTAGTTCCTGTCCCTTTTTCAAAACCCCTGCCTTTATTAGCACTTGCTGAGATTTGAATACCGGTAGAACCACCGAAAACTACACCAACGCCCACGCTACCACCACTACTTTTATTCTTACTATCCTGCAATTGGCTGTTTTCAGCAGAGACAAGATTTACATCCCGGTTAGCAGATAGGTTGATATCTTTACCCGCTTGTAGCTGTCCACCCTGAATGGTGATATCACCATCTTCTCCTTTTTTACCGGCACCTGTTGCTGTAATGGAAAGATTTTCTCCCGCCGTCAGATTGCTACCCTGAGCAAAATTTTGCTGTAGTTTTTGCGTGGATTTGGAAGATTGAGTTTCCAGAGAAACTTTGACACCAAACGCACTGTCCTGCGACGGATCATTGCTCTGTTCTGAAGCAAGACGTGCTGCCTGTACAGCTTGTACGCCGCTTAATGCGACCTTAGTGCCCTTAAGTGCAGCCAGACGGCTATCTTGTTCTTTCTCCTCATTGAACTGCTGAGCTGTTTCTACGGCGGTGTTGATAGCACTGCCTACAGCACCAGATAATGCAGCTTTTATCCCTGTCTTCCTCTGCTCTGCAGATTGTGATTGGTTGAGCTGGCTTTCGCTGGCGGTAATACTGACCTCCTGTCCTTTCAGATCCATATTTCCGCCTGAAATGAGTTCACTACCATGTACCGAAAGATCGCGACCTGCAGTTACTCTCAGGTTACCGTCACTACTGCCAATCACACTGCCTTTTTCGCTATTAGCATCACCATCAACAGTTCCTTTGTCCTTACTCTGACCAACCATCACACTAACGCCGCTGGATTTTATCCGACCTAACTTTTTCTCTTCATTCGTATGAACAGAATGCTGGGATTCATCCACAGTGGTAATAATCACATCGCGGTTAGCAGCCAACGTAACATCATGGGTACCGGCAATATTACTTCCTTGCACACCAATATCTCGACCTGCCTGTATTTCTATTTGATCGCCACTCAGAGTGCTGGATTTCGCAGTCTGCTGATCATTTTTATCATAAGTTGTCGCCTTATTTTTTGACACCTTATTACTGTTAACAGAGCTCTCCGTTAACTTGGCTTCGTGAGAAGTACTATTTTGCTGATAGGTAAGGAGGAAATCACGCCCAGTCTCAATTTTAAGCGTTTCACCATTTACATGTGTGCCTGCCAGAGTTGTATCCTGTCCACTATTAAGAGTAATGGTCTTACCACTCTCTACTGTTGTTTCTGTCCATGTCGTTCCATTATCTTTTTCAAAACCTTTACTGCGGTTAGCCTTATAATCAACATTTGCCATAGCAACACCGCTCAATCCAAGATTGACACTAGCGCCGAGTTGCTTGCCACTGCTGCTATCTTCTTTATCAGTCCGGTGAGTATTAGCAGTCCCTGCCAAAGAAATATCTTTTTCAGCCTGCAAAATAGTATTTTCACCGGCTTTAAGCTGGCTACCTACCACAACCAAATTACCGGCTTCTGCACCTTCTCCCTGACCGGTGGCTGTAATAGATAAGTTATTACCTGCATTAAGGATCGAGCCGACAGTTACATCCGATTCTTTATGAATACTGGATAAACTTTTTTGTTTGCCTAATGTAGTCTGGAAAGAAAGTGACGGCATTACGGGATCTTTACCTTCAAGAAGATTTTCTTCTGCTTTATCATGTGCAGCCTGAGTTACACTCAGGGCAGACTTAATATCATATAATGCAGAGACCCGACTATTATCACCTTGTTTATCCTGTTGCGACATGGTTTGAGCAGCAACCGCTAGGCTACCTTGAGATCCGCCAAAAGAGACACTCAATCCTTTACTTTTTTGTTCGAAAATCTCATCTCTGGTCAGTTTATTACGCCCAGCTTCAATCTGTACATTGCTGCCACTAATTGTCAGATCCTGACCAGCAATCAGTTCACTGCCGCGTACTTTAGCTTCTCGTCCTGCATTAACAGTAAGGTTACCTTGGCTGCTACCAATTAAGCTGCCTTTTTCGCTCATGCCATCATCTTCTGAGGTACTCTTCTGGCTGGTTTTACCAACCATAAAGCCAACACCACCAGACCCCATCAGACCGGATTTTTTCTCTTGCTTCACATGCTGTTCAGTAAACGATTCTACGGCAGTCGTCACATGCACATCCCGGCCAACCACCAATGCAACATCCTCTGTGCCAGCAATATTGCTGCCTTTGACATGCAAATCTTGCCCTGACTTCACGATCACCTTATTTCCACTCAGTGTCGTGCTCAATGCTTGGCGCTGGTGAACTTCATCGTGAGTTTCCGTTGATTCGGAGGAGAAGAGACTCTTATCTTGACGATAATGGTGTTCCGTCAGTGAACGTTGCATTTCACCGGACTCCAGTGTCATATCTCTCCCTGCCTGAACGTGTAAATCACCACCTGCAACAACTTCAGCTGCTTTCACTTTCAGATCATTGCCGGCCAATAGTTGCATAGAACCTTCACTGTCCAATGTGCTGCCGATATCAGTTTTTTCATACTGGTGCAGGTAATTTTTGCTGTCCCAGTCATGATTACGGGTTGTTTCCGTTGTAACAGTATTGATACGCAGGTCATTACCAGCACTCAGTGTTGTTGTCCCATGTTTACCCTTATTGACAATTTCACTGGCAGTCAGGGTGAGGTTATTGTTTGCATATAGAGCCAATTCACCCTGATCATTGGTAACATAGATACCGGCAGTACGGTCAACCCACTGGTCAGTACCCTGACTACCTACGGTTGTCGCGCTGGTCAGATTATTACCAGCCAACAGCGTCACACTGTCATTCCCTCGGATTTTTCCGCCCAGATTATTAATATCTGCACGCGCTTGTACCACTACCTTATTACCTCTGATTTCTCCCTTGTTTTGCACGTTTTCAGCGGTGAGCTGAGTGATCTCCCTTCCAGAAATCTGTCCGCTATTAGTAATATCCTGCAAAGCATTTGCCAGTACTCGTTGTCCAGTCAGTAATGCTCCACCACCAGTCAATTCATCCTGTTTCACTCGCGCATAGACCTGCGGTACCATTACTGTCTGTACCGAGCCATTCGGTAAGGTAACCTGACGGTTTTCCAACCAAACTATATCGGTTGTCAATAACGCCATTTGTGAAGATGTCAGAGTAACACCCGGTGTCAGTCCGTAACGCTTGCCAAAGGTTACACCTGAATTCATCAGCGCTTTAAACTGCTCTTCATCATTACTGTGATTGTCAAGATAGCGATGCCCCGTCAACTGTACTATTTGGTCACGTATTAGGCGCTGCTCATAGAAACCATCACCCAGACGTTTATGCATGTTACTAGGGTTGTTGTCCCACTGCTTCTGCATATAATCCGTACTTAACCACTTCTTATGATCAGTAAAACGGCGATCAGTTTCGACTAAGGGAGTATTAGAATTCTCAAGATTTATGGTAAATAAACTGTTATCCGGTAAATTGATGTCTACATGAATACGACGAATGACTGATTCTTGTCCAGGGCGTACATTCTGAACAGGTACTACCTGTATTTTGTTTGGACTATCTAGTTCTATCTGATTAGGTAAGTCTGCCGGTTTTATCAGATCTAACTGATTTGATGAATCCGTCATTTTCACTGGCTCTAATGTATTTGTCACATCAGCTACTTTCACCGGTTCTAATGCATTTGTCACATCAGGCACTTTGACAGGTTCTGATGCATTTGCTCCATCTGCCACTTTCATCGATTCTAGTGCGTTTGTTGCATCCACTACTTTCACCGGTTCTAGTACGTTCGCCGTATCCGCTACTTTCACGGATTCTAATACGTTTGTCGCATCGGCCACTTTCACCGATTCTAATGTGTTTGCCACATCAGCCAATTTCACCGACTCCAACGTATTTGTTGCATCTGCTATTTTCGTCGATTCTAATACGTTTGTCGTATCCGCCACTTTCACGGATTCTAATGTGTTAGCCACATCATCCACTTTCACTGATTCCAACGTATTTATTGCATCAGCTACTTTCACCGATTCTAACGTATTTGTTGCATCCGTTATTTTCACTGGTTCTAGTGAGTTTGCCGTATTCATCACTTTCAGTGACTCTAATACGTTTGTTGCATCCAGCACTTTCACTGGTTCTAATGTGTTTGCCACATCAGCCAATTTCACCGATTCTAGCGTATTTGCTGTATCTACTACTTTCATCGGTTCTGATGTGTTTGCCGTATCCGTTGTTTTTATTACGACTGACGAATTCGATATATCTACGTTTAAGTTTTCACCCTGTATAGCAATGTGACTCATTTCTATTGGGTTATCAGCTAATGTTAGAGTCTGACGAGCATCAGGTGAACTACCGATGCCAGTACCGTTAGTATTAGACTGATATTCCATCAGATGCAACGGTAATGTGGTAATGGTTTCAAAGGGCCCATAATCTGATGTACTAACACCACTTTTTTGGGGCTTTCTTTTGAACCCTCTTCTTTTGGGGGGTTTTGTATGTTTAGTGCTGGTACCCACATCTGTTAATACACGCTGCCCTGTAGCTTCAAGATTGTCCAGTTTGTTTACTGAAGCAAGTAAATCACCACCTGCTACAATACGGCTATTTTCATTGACATGTTGATATCCTAATAAAGTCAGATTTTTCCCTGCGATCATGGTGGCCGGATCTTTATTCAACACTTGAGTCTCAGAAGTTACATGATCATATTTGTACTCATAAAAATTTTTATAAAAACCCTCTGGTGTCGATAATTTATGTTCACGTTCGTTAACTCTGGCTGTAATACGTTCATCAGTCGCATCATAGATAGGACTAGATCCCGAAACCTGAAACTGATGGCGGTACTCACGGGAAACTTCCACTGGTTTATCCGTCAGCTTCAGATGAATATCTTTGTTCTCCAGCAAAGCTGTTTTGATAAATAGATTATCGCCCGCTTCAATATTCGCACTGTAATTATTCACCCTTCCCGCTTGCCCTATCGCATGATAGTTCTCATCCAGACGGCTGCCGATTTTCATATCACCTGAACTGTAAAGCAAAGCGTGATCCTGATTTAATAGCTTGTCATCGACACCGATATCCAATCGATCACGAGCGGCAATAACAGCGCTTTTACCTTGCTCTTTCAAGTTTTTCAACGTCTCGGCTTTTATTGCCACATGATCGCCGTAAATACGTCCTGTGCCTTGGTTAGTCATTGCTGAGGTTTCAATATGAGTGAGTACGCCATCGATCAAGCCACGATTCTGTAGGTTTTCTGCCTTAATATGGGTATTAACCGCACTGATTTCTGCTGTTTCAGTATTGTTGACCTGTGGCGCTTCTATTTTTAGAGTATTACCAGACAGAATCTGGTGTTTGTTGGTTACGCCCATCGCTGAACGTAGGTTCAGGTTGCCATTAGCAGCTATCGTTTTTCCATTGGTGAAAGCCTTATTTAAGCTGATATCCATATCACCTTGTGACAAGACGTCCCCATCTCCACTCAAGCTTCTTGCGTTTATCTGCGCTTGTTTGCCTGCAATCAACGTTCCATCAATGTTATTAATTGTGAGTGAATTTTTATTTTCATCTGTCATCGTCAGGCTATTAATACTACTGATAAGCCCTTGACTATTATCGACTGAATTTTGAATATGCAATGTCTGTTCAGAAGTCGACCGAATTGCACCTGCTTTATTGTTGAGTTCCGTTGCTGTTAAAAACAGACTGTTCGCTTCTATGCCTTTATCTTCTTTGTTCAGGGTAACACCATTGATAAGGGTATCTGTACTGGTGGACAATACTTTTCCACCACGGATAAGCCCATCTCTGTTGTCGATTTGCTCAGTCACAATCAGTGACATATCACCCACCGATTGTATCTGGCCTTGCTGGTTATTTAGCAAACGAGTTTTGATATCTGTCGTGCCCAGCGAGAGGAGTTCTCCTTGCTGATTGTCGAACGATTGAGTACCAGTATTAATAGTCAGCTCGGTTCCGCCCTGAATCTTCCCTTTTTGGTTATCTACTGTACCTGTATGTAAAGTTGTCTTACCATCAGCAGCCAATAACCCCTGCTTATTGGTGAGTAGCTGCCCTTGAGTATCTACCCTCAGATCCGCTGAGGATTGTAATTTACCTTCTGTGTTGTTCAGCGTTTTACTGTGTAGTTTGACACCATCATTACCCGCTATCTGACCTTTTGTATTATCAAGGTCACCTGTTTCTAATTTAGCTTGAGCGTTTGCAATGATAATCCCCTGTTGGTTATCCAAGTCACCACTGTGTAATGTGACTGTTCCCTCTGCAGCTAATTTGCCTTGCTTATTAGTAAATTTCTTGCCTTGAGTATCAGTATTGATATCTATAGCAGAAAGCAGTTGGCCAGTAGTATTATCCAGCGCCTGACTGGTGATCATCAGTCCTTCATTACCTGCGATATGACCTTTCGTATTATTAATTTCACCAGTTGTCAGCATGGTTTTAGCATTAGCGGCAATCTCACCTTGCTTATTAATCAATACATTATCTTGTGTATTTACGGTCAGATCGTCAGCTGACAATAATTTTCCTTCGGTGTTATCCAGCGCCTGGCTGGTAATTTTCAACCCTTTATCACCAAAAATCTCACCTCGGTTATTATCGATCTCTCCGGTTGTCAACGTGATCTTAGCGTTGGATGCAATGATGCCTTGTTGGTTGGTGAGTTTTTGTTCTTGTGTATTGACTGCTAACTCTGCAGCAGATTGCAATTTACCTTCGGTGTTATTCAATGCTTGGCTGGTAATCTCCAGTCCTTTATCACCGGCAATTTGACCTTGCGTATTATTGATCTCGCCGGTTGTCAGTGTGGTTTGGCTGTTGGACGCAATCAGGCCTTTCTGCGCATTACTCAACCGTTTCCCCTGCGTATCTACGGTCAAATCAGCCACTGACAGCAATTTTCCCGTGGTATTATCCAGTGCCTGACTGGTGATCGCCAGTCCTTCATTACTCGAAATTTGACCGTTACTATTATTGATATCACCCGTTGTCAGCGTGGCCTTAGCGTTGGATGCGATGGTGCCTTGCTGATTGGTGAGCTTTTCTCCTTGCGTATCTACGGTCAGATCGGCGGCAGACAGTAATTTCCCTTTCGTGCTATCCAGTGCCTGACTGGTGATTTCCAGCCCTTTATCACCTAAAACTTCACCCTGGATATTGTCGATTTCTCCGGTTGTCAACGTGATCTTCGCGTTGGATGAGATTACACCTTGCTGATTAGTGAGCTTTTGCCCTTTCGTATCCACCATCAGATCGACGGTAGATTGTAATTTTCCTCTCGTATTATCCAACACCTGACTGGTGATCGTCAGTCCCTGATTGCCAGCAATTTGACCTCCAGTATTGTTGATATCTCCCGTTGTCAACGTGGTTTTGCCATCGGAGGCAATCAGGCCTTTCTCCGCATTACTCAACCGATTCCCCTGCGTATCTACGGTCAGATCCGCGGCTGACAGCAATTTTCCCGTGGTGTTATCCAGCGCCTGGCTGGTGATCGCCAGTCCTTCATTACTCGAAATTTGACCGTTACTATTATTGATATCACCCGTTGTCAGCGTGGCCTTAGCGTTGGATGCGATGGTGCCTTGCTGATTGGTGAGTTTTTGTCCTTGCGTATCCACGGTCAGATCAGCCGCTGACAGTAATTTCCCTTCCGTGCTATCCACCGCCTGACTGGTGATTTTCAGTCCTTTGTTACCCGAAATTTGACCTTGCGTATTATTAATCTCACCGGTTGTCAGTGTGGTTTGGCTGTTGGAGGCAATCATTCCCCGTTGGTTAACCAGCGACTGATCTTGCGTATTCACGATCAAGTCAGCGGCAGACAACAGTTTTCCTTCCGTGTTATCCAGCATATGACTGCTGATTGCCAATCCTTTATCACCTAAAATTTCACCCCTGATATTGTCCAGTTCCCCCGCTTTCAACGTGGTTTTAGCATTGGATGAAATGACGCCTTGCTGGTTGGTGAGTTTCTGCCCCTGCGTATTGACCGTCAACTCTGCTACAGACTGTAATTTTCCAGCAGTGTTATTCAGCGTCTGACTGGTAATCGTTAACCCCTGGTTACCCGCGATTTGGCCTTCGGTATTATTGATATCTCCCGTTGTCAGCGTGGTTTTAGCATCGGAGACAATCAGACCTTTATCAGCATTAATCAGCTGCTGTCCCTGCGTATCCACGGTCAAGTCATCCGCTGACAGCAATTTTCCGGTGGTGTTATCCAGCGCTTGGCTAGTGATCTTCAGCCCCTCATTACCCGAAATTTGGCCGTTAATATTCTTGATATCGCCGGTTGTCAGTATGACGGTACTATTAGAGGCAATTACCCCTTGTTGGTTATTAAATTTTTGTCCTTTCGTATCTAGGGTCAGATCGGCGGCAGATTGTAATTTTCCTTCCGTGCTGTCTAACGCCTGACTGGTGATTTCCAGTCCTTTATCACCAAAAATCTCACCCCGAATATTGTCGATTTCCCCCGTTGTCAACGTGGTCTTGGCGTTGGATGCAATGATGCCTTGCTGATTGGTGAGTTTCTGCTCCTGCGTATTGACCGTCAATTCCGCTGCAGACTGCAATTTACCTTCGATGTTATTCAATGCCTGGCTGGTGATTTCCAGTCCTTTATCACCAAAAATCTCACCCCGGATATTGTCGATTTCCCCCGCTGTCAGCGTGCTCTTAGCGTTGGATGCAATGATGCCTTTCTGGTTGGTAAGTGTCTGCTCCTGCGTATTGACCGTCAACTCCGCCGCAGATTGTAATTTACCTTCAGTATTATTCAGTGCATCACTGGTAATTACCACACCTTCATTGCCACTGATCTGACCTTGCGTATTATTGATATCACCTGTTTTCAGTATGGTTTTACTATTGGACGTAATGATACCCCGCTGGTTAATCAGCTCCTGATCCTGTGTATTTACCATTAACTCCGCCGCAGACTGTAATTTACCCGCGGTGTTATTCAGTGACTGACTGGTGATCTTCAATCCGTTATTACCAGCAATTTGACCTTCAGTATTGTTGATATCACCGGTTATCAGCATAGTTTTGGCATCGGATGCAATCAGGCCTTTCTCCGCATTACTCAACCGTTCCCCCTGCGTATCTACGGTCAAATCAGCCGCTGACAGCAATTTCCCGGTGGCATTATCCAGCGCCTGACTGGTGATCGTCAGCCCTTCGTTACCCGAAATTTGACCGTTGATATTATTGATATCACCGGTGGTCAGTGTGGCCTTGCTGTTGGATACTATCACCCCTTGTTTATTGGTGAGCGTTTGTCCTTGCGTATCTACCGTCAGATCGGCGGCAGACAGTAATGACCCTTCCGCACTGTCCAGTGCCTGACTGGTGATTTCCAGTCCTTTATCACCTAAAACTTCACCCCGGATATTGTCGATTTCCCCCGCTGTCAGCGTGGTCTTAGCATTGGATGCAATGATGCCTTTCTGATTAGTAAGCTTTTGCCCTTTCGTATCTACCGTCAGATCAGCGGTAGATTGTAATTTTCCTCCTGTGTTATTCAACGCCTGGCTGGTGATCGTCAGTCCCTGATTGCCAGCAATTTGCCCTCCAGTATTGTTAATATATCCGGTTGTCAACGTAGTTTTACCATCAGATGCAATCAGGCCTTTCTCGGCATTTATTAGCTGCTGTCCCTGCGTATTTACGGTCAGATCCATGGCTGACAGCAATTTTCCGGTGGTGCTATTCAGTGCCTGACTGGTGATCATCAGTCCTTCATGGCCCGAAATTTGTCCTTGCGTATTGTTGATGTCACCGGTGGTCAGTGTCGTTTTGCCATCAGAGACAATACCCCCGTGTTGATTGGTGAGTTTTTGTCCTTGCGTATCCACGGTCAGATCAGCCGCTGATAGTAATTTCCCTTCCGTGCTATCCAGCGCCTGACTGGTGATTTTCAGTCCTTCGTTACCCGAAATTTGACCTTGCGCATTATTGATCTCACCGGTTGTCAGTGTGGTTTGGCTGTTGGAGGCAATCATTCCTCGTTGGTTAACCAACGACTGATCTTGCGTATTTACGGTCAGACTGGCGGCAGACAACAATTTTCCTTCTGTGTTATCCAGCATATGACTGCTGATTGCCAATCCTTTATCACCTAAAATTTCACCCCGGATATTATCCAGTTCCCCCGCTGTCAACGTGGTTTTAGCATTGGATGCAATGATGCCTTGCTGGTTGGTGAGTTTCTGCCCCTGCGTATTGACCGTCAACTCCTCCGCAGACTGCAATTTACCATCGGTGTTATTCAATGTCTGACTGGTAATCGTTAATCCCTGATTACCGGCGATTTGGCCTTCGGTATTATTGATATCTCCCGTTACCAGCGTGGCTTTAGCTTCGGAGGCAATCAGGCCTTTATCAACATTAATCAGCTGTTTCCCCTGCGTATCTACGGTCAAATCAGCTGCTGACAGCAATTTGCCGGTGGTATTATCCAGCACCTGACTGGTGATCTTCAGTTCCTCATTACCCGAAATTTGACCGTTGATATTATTAAGATCGCCGGTTGTCAGCGTGACCGTCCTATTGGAAGCAATCATCCCTTGTTGGTTATTAAATTTTTGTCCTTTCGTATCTACAGTCAGATCGGCGGCAGACTGTAATTTTCCTTCCGTGCTGTCCAACGCCTGACTGGTGATTTCCAGTCCTTTATTACCAAAAATTTCGCCCCGAATATTGTCGATTTCTCCCGCTATCAACGTGGTTTTAGCATTGGATGCAATGATGCCTTGCTGGTTAATCAGCTCCTTATCCTGCGTATTGACAGTTAACTCCGCCGCCGACTGTAATTTACCGGCGGTGTTATTTAATGCCAAGCTGGTGATTACCAGCCCTTTATTGCCGGCGATTTGTCCTTCGGTATTATTGATATCTCCAGTTGTCAGCGTGATTTTTCCATCGGATGCAATCAGACCTTGCTCAGCATTAATCAGCTGTTGTCCTTGTGTGTCTACGCTCACATCAGCGGCCGACAATAATTTTCCCTTTGTACTGTCCAACGCCTGACTAGTGATTTTCAGTTCTTCGTTACCCGAAATGTGGCCTTGTCTATTATTGATGTCGCCAGTTGTCAATGTAGCTTTACTATCAGAGACAATCTTCCCTTGTTGATTGGTAAGTGTGTGCCCTTGGGTATCCACGGTTAGATCGGCAGCAGACAGTAATTTCCCTTCAGTGTTATCCAGCGCCTGACTGGTGATTTCCAGCCCTTTATCACCGGTAATTTGACCCTGCGTATTATTGATCTCGCCAGTTTTTAGTGTAATTTTGCTGTTGGACGCAATCACACCTTGTTGGTTAACCAGAGCACGATCCTGCGTATTAACCGTCAACTCCGCTGCAGACTGCAATTTGCCAGCAGCGTTATTCAATGCCAGGCTGGTGATCGCCAGTCCTTGATTGCCGGCGACTTGGCCTTCGGTATTGTTAATATTCCCCGTTGTCAGCGTGGTTTTGGCATCGGAGGCAATCAGGCCTTTCTCGGCATTTATCAGCTGTTGTCCCTGCGTATCTACCGTCAGATCAGCCGCCGACAGCAATTTTCCGGCGGTGTTATCCAGCGCCTGGCTGGTGATCGTTAATCCCTCATGACCCGAAATTTGACCCTGCGTATTGTCGATATCACCGGTGGTCAGTGTCACTTTGCTGTTGGAGACAATCAGCCCTTGTTGGTTGGTAAGTGTTTGCCCTTGCGTATCCACGGTCAGGTCAGCGGCTGATTGTAATTTCCCTTCCGTGCTGTCCAGCGCCTGACTGGCGATTTCCAGTCCTTTATCGCCAAAAATCTCACCCCGGAGATTATCGATTTCCCCCGTTGTCAACGTGGTTTTAGCATTGGATGCAATGATGCCTTGTTGGTTAGTAAATTTCTGTTCCTGCGTATTGACCGTCAATTCCGCCGCAGACTGCAATTTGCCAGCAGTGTTATTCAATGCCAGGCTGGTGATCGCTAGTCCTTGATTGCCGGCGACTTGGCCTTCGGTATTGTTGATATTTCCCGTTGTCAGCGTGGTTTTGGCATCAGAGGCAATCAGGCCTTTCTCGGCATTAATCAACTGTTGTTCCTGCGTATCTACAGTCAAATCAGCCGCTGACAGCAATTTTCCGGTGGTATTATCCAGCGCCAGGCCGGTGATCTTCAGCCCCTCATTAGCCGAAATTTGACCTTGCGTATTGTTGATATCGCCGGTGGTCAGTGTCACTTTGCTGTTGGAGACAACCACTCCTTGTTTATTAGTGAGTGTTTGCCCTTGCGTATCCACGGTCAGACCGGCGGCTGATTGTAATTTCCCTTCCGTGCTGTCCAGCGCCTGACTGGCGATTTCCAGTCCTTTATCGCCAAAAATCTCACCCCGGAGATTATCGATTTCCCCCGTTGTCAACGTGGTTTTAGCATTGGATGCAATGATGCCTTGTTGGTTAGTAAATTTCTGTTCCTGCGTATTGACCGTCAATTCCGCCGCAGACTGCAATTTGCCAGCAGTGTTATTCAATGCCAGGCTGGTGATCGCTAGTCCTTGATTGCCGGCGACTTGGCCTTCGGTATTGTTGATATTTCCCGTTGTCAGCGTGGTTTTGGCATCAGAGGCAATCAGGCCTTTCTCGGCATTAATCAACTGTTGTTCCTGCGTATCTACAGTCAAATCAGCCGCTGACAGCAATTTTCCGGTGGTATTATCCAGCGCCAGGCCGGTGATCTTCAGCCCCTCATTAGCCGAAATTTGACCTTGCGTATTGTTAATATCGCCGGTTGTCAATGCCACTTTGCTGTTAGAAGCAATAATACCTTGTTGGTTTGTGAGTGTTTGCCCTTGGGTATCCACCATCAGATCAGCGGCTGACAGTAATGCCCCCTCTGTGCTGTCCAGAGCCTGACTGATGATTTCCAGCCCTTTATCACCGGTAATTTGGCCTTGCGTATTATTGATCTCACCGGTTTTTAGTGTGATTTTATCATTAGAGGCGATCACACCTTTCTCAGCATTAATTAACTGTTGTCCCTGCGTATCTACGGTAAGATCAGCCACAGACTGTAATTTTCCGGCCGTGTTATCCAGCATCTGGCTGGTGATTGTCAGTCCTTTATTGCCAGCAATTTGGCCTTTAGTGTTATCAATGACACCCGTTGTCAACGTAGTTTTACTATTGGACGCAATGACACCTTTTTGGTTGGTGAGTATCTGCCCTTGGGTGTCTACGGTCAGATCAGTGGCCGACAGTAATTTTCCTCCAGTACTATCCAACCGCTGACTGGTAATTTCCAATCCTTTATCACCAGTAATTTGACCTTGCGTGTTATTGATCTCACCAGTTGTCAGTGTAGTTTTACTATTAGAAGTAATTACACCTCGTTGGTTAGTGAGTTTTTGCCCCTGCGTATCTACAGTCAGTTCAGCCGCAGACTGTAACCTACCTTCGGTATTATCCAGTACCTGACTGCTTACTTTCAGCCCACGGCCACCGATAATTTCACCTTCTTTGTTATTGATATTGCCTGTTGTTAACGTTAGTTGAGCATTGGTGGCAATCTTACCTTTCTGATTCTTTAGTTCTCCCACTGCCATGTTCAGATCATTACCATTTAGTAATGTTCCTCCGGTATTATCCAGAATATCATGAGTCAGTTGCAGTGTAGTGTTGCCAGTTTGCTGGATAATCCCTTCCTGATTTTCCAAAACAGGTGCTTTTAGACTCAGTACCTCCCCGGATAATTTGCCGCCGTTATTTTTCCATTGTATCGGCGCGTCCAGATTCAGCTCGTGTTTGGCAACTAATGTTCCATGAGAGGTATCCACATCAGCCTGTGTAGCCGTCAGCGTGATATTGGTAGCGTAAGTTTTACTTTGTTGTAAATCGATCCTATCGCCGGCTACTTGCAAATCTCCGCCAGCCAGATTTTTTCCGTTAGCTATTACTTCATGATGACCATTCAAGACCAGATTGCCAGTACCTGTGGCTTTTCCATCAGTATCAATACCTGCGGCTAGCGTGCCTTGGTTCGTACTCTTGATTCTGTCCGCATTTAATGTGGTATGCCCCATCGCGGTAATTGTTCCACTATTTTCAATTTTACCGTCTACATTAAGTATGACATCACCCGCTTGAGCACTAATCTCGCCAGCATTATGAACTACTGTAGACTGCAATTTTTCCTTGGAGTTATCAGATACCGCACTTGTGATTGTTACTCCTTCTTTGGCAACAATTTGACCTTTTTCGTTATCTAATTCACCTGTGTGGAGGGTCAATGTTTGGTTACTAACAATTTGACCGCCTTGAAACGAGACAGTAGGTTTTCCTTCATTTTCGCCAATAATCTCAATGAAGTTATTCGTCAGTTTTTGACCCTGCGTATTCACGGTCACATCCGCTAACGATTGCAATTTACCTGCTGTGTTATCCAGCATCTGACTGGTGATTTCCAGCCCTTCGTTACCAGAAATTTGACCTTGCGTATTATTGATCTCACCGGTTGTCAGTATGGTTTTTCTGTTGGAGGCAATCGTTCCCTGTTGGTTAATCAACCTCTGATTCTGCGTATCTACGGTCAGAGCGGTAGCAGACAGTAACTCACCGGCAGTGTTATCTAGTGCTTGGCTACTTACTTTTAGCCCTCTACTCGCGGCAATTCTGCCTTCCTGGTTATTGATATCACCTGTTGTCAATATTGCCTGTGCATTAGTGATAATCTTACCTTGCTGATTATTCAGTGATCCCACTGCCATATTCAGATCACCAGCGCTCAGCAACTCTCCTTCAGTATTATCCAAAGTCTTTTGTGTCAGTTGCAGAGAAGTATTTCCTGTTTGCCGGATAGTTCCTTTCTTATTTCCCAGAACAGGCGCTTTCAGATTCAGTGTCTCTCCTGACAGTTTGCCACCGTTATTTTTCCATTGTGTCGGAGTATCCAGACCCAGCTCATGTTCAGCAACCAATGTCCCATAAGAGGTATCTATATCAGACTGTGCGGCTGTTAATGAAATATTTTTGGCATAAGTTTTGCTATTCTGTAAATCAACTCTGCTGCCGGTTATTTGCAAATTTCCGCCCGCCAAATTTTTTCCATTAGCGATTACTTCATGGCGGCCATTCAACACCAGATTACCATTACCGGTAGCATTTCCATTCGCATCAATACCCGCTGCCAGTGCGCTCTGGGGAGAACTATTGATGTTATCGGCATTCAGAGTAGTATTCCCAACAGCGACAATCGTCCCACTATTATGTAGAGCCTGCTCTGTATTCAGCATCAGATCCGCTTTTGCCAATACTTTTCCTGAGTTTACTACATCTTCATGGTTAGAGATTTGTAGTACATTTTGGCTGTACAGCATCCCGCTGTTTTCAATTTTACCTTCCGCACTGATCGTTACATTACCAGCTAATGCACCAATTACGCCTGCATTGCGAACCCCTACACCTTTTTCCGTACCACGCAGAGTAATAGCATTAGCATACATACCGCCTATAGCAGCAACATCCAGCGCAAACTGTGGTTTATTCGCATTATCATCAGGCTTGGTTGCTACGACCTGCATATCACTACTGACTTTATTCTGCCCTGTCACCACTTTCAGATCATTAGCGTACAATTTGGCATTCATGTTAACAGCGTTGGCAATCAATTCGGTATAAGCTGCACTTTGTGCATTCATACCATTACCCTCTACCGTCAGTTGTCCTCGGTTAACATTAAAGCCTTTCAACTGACCATTTTCAGTAATAGCCTGTCCCGCGGCCAGCGTGGCTTTGTAAGCATTGATAAAACCACATCCACTGCAAGTTATCCCCGCAGGGTTAGCAATCACGACATGCGCTCGTCCACCAGCAACTTCGAGAAAACCTTCCAATCGGCTGGTATTAGCGCTATTTACCTCATTGAGGATGATTTTAGCCTCTCCTTTTGCCAACCATGGGTTTGCCGTTATCATCCCTCCCAACTGAGTCTGAGTATTTTTGTAACTGTTATTGAGGATAGCTCCCCGCGTTCCCACATCAAACTGGCTGTATTGGTTGCGTGAAATGCCCTCGGAATTCGGAGTTTGAATATTGATTTGTGGCAAACCGTTAGCTGTTGGCAACACAGTAGGCTGCTGATTACCTGGCGCATTGCGATCAGCGACAATATTAGAGTCCTGTTGGGCGGAAACTGTAACCAATCCAGAGGCCAGATAAAGTGAAAACGACAATGAGGAAAGACTAAACAGGCGCGAACTTAACGTTCTAGATTTTTGTGTTCGACGAGCAGTATTTCCCTGACCACTCTGGGCAATATCTGCCACCACCATGAGCATCTGACGAGCTTTGTTAAAAATAATACGATATAAGTGTTTGTTCATAATCAGACTACCTAAATCAATAGTTCCAGTTCACGCTAAAATTCACATTGGTATAGCCAGTCTTAAAACCATCTGGCTTGGAAAACGGAGTACCTACGCTAAAGTCATAGCTAATATTGGCGATACTCAAATTCCCACGCATACCGACTACACCACCTGCCAGATGCCGACCAATTAATGGGTGTCCATCCATACCTCGTCCATCTACTTCGCCGTAGTCCCCTCCTAGATAAAGCTCTTGTGAGGGTAATGGCACTTTCCAGGCTAGCGTGTTCCGGAGATACCAGCCTCGATCAGCACTTAAAGAGCGCTCCCCGTCAAATCCTCTGATATTCCAGCGGTTACCTATACTGAACTGATCTTGTGAAGTCAGCTGTGTGTTACTCATCTGACGCAGGTATTTCGCCTGATAACGGAATGACTGATCACTTATGCTGAATGGTATTTCAAGGTCTACTGACCATTGGAGAATTTTGGTAAGTGCAGTTGAATGATCATCACCCGAACGCCACTCTTCAAACGCAGGCTGTGCCCCGAACCAACGAGTACCACGCTGATAACTGACACCAGCATCGAGTATTGCTGTTCCCAGATAATGGCGATGATTCAGCCCCAGCTTCCAATCAGTGGTATGGCGTTCTTGAGGAGCTATTTTGGCTTTACCGAGAAAATTTTTGCTCTGCCGCAGCCTGACTTCATAGGTTGCAGTAGTTTTAGATGTGGCATTCCGGTGTAATACACGGCTTAGCTGGGTAATGAAACTGTTTCCTTCACCACGATATAATGTATCCCCACTACCATATAACGGTACAGTTTGAGCATAGGTATAGTGACTACCCGTGACACCAAACTGCCAGTAGCCGAAGGGCACAGAATAATGAACACTGTAATTTTTAGTATTTTTTTTCCCAGCAAAACCGAGGTCACGACTGGCCGTTACATAAAACAAATCGCTCAAAGATGTTGGGTTATCCAGTGCTAGCAT
Organism: Xenorhabdus sp. PB61.4; assembly: GCF_963894935.1. Classification (NCBI taxonomy): domain Bacteria; kingdom Pseudomonadati; phylum Pseudomonadota; class Gammaproteobacteria; order Enterobacterales; family Morganellaceae; genus Xenorhabdus; species Xenorhabdus sp. PB61.4. The sequence continues at coordinate 1,652 of NZ_CAWQJR010000210.1, read as the reverse complement.
CAACCCGCCCTGATAACGCCCGGTACTTTTGTTACCACTATCATCTACCCAAGAACCTACCCGCCAATAACGTGATTGCTGGCGATGAATGACAATATCACTTTCGCCCGGCTTAGCTGCGGGCACTAATTCCATTTTTGCTTGGACAGTTGGGAGACGCTGAAGGTTTTCCAATCCCTGCTCCATATCGCGTAGGTCAAATAAATTTCCTTCATGGGCAGGAATTGCCGTATACAGAGTAGCGTAATGATTAGACTCTGATGTTCGAGTGATTTGATGGATTTTACCGGCCAAAACGACCAGTTTCAGTTCACCTCCACGCAAATCTTGTTGGGGAGCCAATACTCGACTGGTGACCCAACCATGGCTGACCAATCGATCCTGTATATTACCCATCAATAAATTAATACCCTGAGAACCTAAACAGTGTCCATTTGCCTGATCTGCCAGACGTTGTAGAGGCAACCAGTGAGGTAGATCTTCTTGACCTGATAACATGACTTGATGGATAACAAAACAAGGAGATTCCTTAGGGAATTTCAGGTTAGAAACAGATGAGGTATCATCCAAAAGCCTAACTGTTGGCGCTTTTGCTTCAAGCCGTTGTTCTAATGCCTGTTGCTGTTGTTGCTGATATTGCTGTTGTTTTTTTTGTTGTTGGTCGTGAATAGAAAATTGGTTATCTGCGTGCACTGGCTGAGAGACAAAAATAGCCCACCCTGCCAACCCTATTAGCATATTGCTGGGAGTTACCTTTACCATAATTGAATCTATAATAATATTAAATGTTATTTAATTTTAAAAGGGAAATCAGAGGGGACATATTATAGATTAAGTTGCACCATTTTCAATATAACATTCTGTTTTTGATATAAAACAAAACTCACAGATGAATTAACTATAAAAATATATAATTTCATTATTTAACCAGAGGAAAACCTAGCGATAACAGATAAAACCAAGTTCCTTTATCCAACTCATAGAACTATCTAAATTAAAATAAAACATAAAAACATCATTCCACAAGATAAATTTTGGAATAATTAAGTGATACTTAATTTTTTATTTTGCCAATTTATAAATGCAAACAATTAAATATACCACATTATAGTTATAGTGGTTTTTTAATCTATCATTTATCATCTATTCGAATATATCCCATCAATCTGATTAATTTTTGTTTGGTTAGTTCCCATTGTTATTCCTCATCAGGAATACCGAAATGTACCATTGCCTTTTTCTATCGCTAAAGTTTTTCCTCCATGATACTACTGATGATTTTTCATTCATGAATTTATCTTTATTCACTCAAAATAAAAGGGAAATACTTTATGAGTTAAGGTAATGTATTTATTATTAATTTTCTAGAAAGGTGATTTCCATATTGATTATTATGGATACTATTTTGACTTTGTTAAACTGAACCTATCATTTAATCTGAGCCTGTAACTCAAAGAAAACTATAACAATGTATTCCGCATTACATTTGAGATTAGGAGGTATTTTATACTTTAATATCTATTTTATATGGCCAAAATATAGAAATATTTTATATATTCATCACAAGGTAGATAACTCCTACACAAGGGTAGAAGAAAACAAAAATACCTACTATTTTAACAACTCTATAAAACACATCTCCTAGCCCACGA
>NZ_CAWQJR010000209.1:0-20916 GCF_963894935.1 Xenorhabdus sp. PB61.4 | reverse complement strand
TGCTTTCCCACACGTTGGGTATTTTTGCTAATTTTAAACAAGGTAAAAGTCAACGCGACTGGCTTCAACAATCCAACGTTATAGGATGTTAAAGTCGAGCATCGCGTTAATTTAATTAACGTAAAATTCCATATAATAGCCAATTTAATCCTGATTTCTTTATCATTTATAAACATTTTCAATTAAATGCCGATAGATGATTCATTTGAGTCTCCGTGCAAGGAAAAAGCAACGTGAAAAATCAGAAGGAGTCTTTGTACCAACAAGAGTTGGCCTACTTGCGCGAAAAGATGAAGTTAGCTGCCACCGAAAACCCGCAGTTAGCCGAGTTTCTGGAGCATCCCAATGATCCTGATATCCAGCGTCTGTTGGAAGGTTTTGCGCTGCTGTCTTCAAATTTGCGCAGCACTGTCGAAGACAGCCTGCCAGAAGTTACTCATGAAATGCTGGCGCGCATCTGGCCTCACACCTTACGCCCCGTGCCCCCGACCACGATCATCCAATTTACCCCCCATCAGGGTGTTCATCAGGGAACGGCTGATATCCCGCAAAACGTACCAGTGACTGCCACTGTCGGGGAACAACATTTCCCGTTTAACACCTGCCGTTCCTTACATATTGAACCTGTGGTGGTACGGGATAAACAAATCCGAAAGACCCGTGAATACAGTGATATTGTGCTGACGCTGCATCAGACGGGTAACACTGTGTCGGGCTGGTCAGGCGGAAAGCTGTCTTTCTTTATGGGCACCGATAACAACCGGGCCGCCCAGTTAAGCCTGTGGCTGGATATGCATATCGATGAGGTCTACTGGCGCACGGCTGAGGGCAAAATCAGGCTCAGGCACAGTGATTTTCTGGGCTGGCCGGAGAATTTACAGCAACCCTTGTTACCTACTGACGACCTGCCTATTGCCCGATTACAACAGATGACTGAGTATTACTGCCTGCCGCATGTGTTCAGTTTCATGACGTTAAATATCAATGAGTCACGCGAGTTGCCGTTAAACCCGGATGGCACCGGTGAACTGGTTATCCGCCTGCACGGGGAGTTGCCCATTGAGGCGCTGGGCGATGCCTTCCAGTTGGGGTGTGTCCCGGCGGTGCATCTGGTGCCAATGGTCAGTCCGCCAGTTTCATTGTTACCGGAGATACCGTGTTATCCGCTGCCATTGGCTGAAACAGAACGGCTTTTCCGTGTGGACAGTATCCAGACGGCGAAACAACCCGGCGAGAAAGTCACTCCAGACAGCGCTCCGCGTGGCAAGCCCTGCCATTTCGTACCAATTGACCAGTTTCACGCCAAGAGTGACTGGCTGCTGGAGGCCGGTGAACCCGGTAACGTCTATTTTCAGGCGCTGATAACCGATGATTTGCTGGGACGTCTTCACAACCGGCTACACTTTTACGGGATGGACGGGAACGCAGCGGATAACCTCGCCCCCCAGACCGTCTGTGCGCACGTTATCGGCTATCATGAGCAGGCCATGCAACTGGCTGTCGGTGATATCACGCTCACACAGGGATCTGTGCCCGCCCATTTACACGCCCGCAATATCACGCCGGTTTCCCCGGATTTTCCGCCGATGGTGATGGGAAAATCAGACTGGTCACTGATTAACCTCTTAAACTGTCCACCGTTCTTGTTGTTCCATGCCGATGCCCTGAAAGATTTTCTCCGGTTGTATGATTGTTATGCCGGGCATGATCGCATCCTCAGTCGCCGGATGCAGCAGCATATCAACGGCATTATCCGGGTTGACGCCCGGTCAGGCGAGCGTCTTGACTTCACCCGGCAAGGTCTCCCCATCAATGGCAACACACTGCATCTCTACCTTGATACAGCGTGTTATGAAAATGACGGTGTGATGTATCAGTTCTGCCGGATGCTTGATCAGCTGCTGACGTGCTTTATCGTGCGGAATAATTTCATCCTGTTAAAAATTTACCGGCAGGGTGAGCAGGCCGTGTTATGGGAATTCCGGCAGCGGATTGGTTTGCGCAGTGAAATGTAACGCGATTAACGGAAACAGAAAAATCAGGAGAAATCAGGAGAAATCATGCAAAAAAGTGGATTACGTTTTCTTTGCCAAATAGGGAGTTTACCCGAAAATACCTTTGCTGTGGCGGATTTTACCCTGCGGGAAGGGCTGTCTGATCTTTTTACTCTGAACCTGACGCTGGTTCAGTCCCTGCCCGACAATCCTTTCAAACCGAAGACAGAAATCGATTTAACCGCGCAGCTGATGCAAGAAGCCGTATTACAGGTTTTTCACGGTGAAACAGAGCAACGCAAAATCACCGGCATCATTTCCCATGCCGACTGGTGCGGCACTGATGGCAACAAAACCCTGTATACCTTCACGGTACGTCCGTATCTCTGGCGGCTGACGCTCAATCAGGACAGCCATATTTATCATCGTCAGCGTGTGCCGGATATCATGGATCTGTTGCTGAAAAAACACCATGTTCAGGCAGATTCACAACTGGAAGATCCGCACCAGAGCCGGGAATATACCACCCAGAAACGGGAATCCGATTATGCGTTTTTTTGCCGGTTGGCGGCGGAAGAAGGGATCAGTTTCTGGTTTGAGGATGAAACGCTGTTTTTCAGTGACAGCCATCTGGGGATGACGGCTAACCTGCCTCTGCAATACCAGCCACAACCGGATACGGCGCACGGGCAGGATGTGATTTATCAGGTTCGTCTTGGTATCGGCATGGCGCCGAAGCGCAGTATTCATCGCGATTATAACCCGGACAGGCCGCTTTCTCAGGTGTATCAACTGGAAAGCAGCCCGGAATATCAGGCAATGGGCACACTGACACCGTATACCATTTACGAGAGCTATGGCCGTTTTCAGCAGGAGGCTGAAGGTAAACCGTTTGTAAAATACCGGCACGAAGTACTGAAAAACCAGACCCAAAGTGGCAGTGGCAACAGTAACTGTATCAAACTGATGCCGGGAAAAATCTTCGAAATTGAAAACCATCCCCATGCTCCGCTCAATACCCGCTGGCAGATTGTCGGGATCAGTCATTATGGTCGCTGCCCGCAGGCACTGGGAGACAATAGCGGCGAAGGCACAACACTGAGCAACGATTTCAGCTTTATTGATGGTTATGCTGATTGGCGACCCCCGTTTCATTACAAACCACAGGCAGACGGGGATGAAAGTGCAACTGTAGTCGGGCCGGAAGGGGAAGAAATTTTCGTCAACAAAGACGGTGCGATTAAAGTGCATTTTCACTGGAACCGTTACGATAAGGCGGATGACAGCGCCTCCTGCTGGGTGCGTGTCGCTCAGGGCTGGAACGGTCATGGCTTTGGTTTTATGGCGATACCGCGTATCGGACAGGAAGTGATAGTTTCCTATCTCAACGGCGATATTGACCGGCCGATAGTCACCGGCTGCGTCTACAATGGCCTGAACCGCCCGCCGCTGGATTTACCGGCCCAAAAAACCCGCACCACATTTAAAACGAAAACCCACAAAGGGGAAGGCTTTAACGAACTGCGCTTTGAGGATGCGAAGGGCAGTGAGGAAGTGTTTATTCATGCACAAAAAGATATGAACACGCACATTCTGAATGACGAAACCAGCAATATTAGCCATAACCGGACACACCATATTAAAAATGACGCGCATTTACGTATCGATAATGAATACCGCGTACAGGCAAACAATGATATTTCGCTGTCCACCGGGCAAAAGCTCCATATCAAGGCAGACGATGCGCTATTAACCCAAAGTGGCAATGAAATTCACCTGAGTGCCGGCGCTAAAGTTGTGATTGATGCGGGGGCTGAACTGACTATTCAGGCCGCCGGGCATTTTCTGAAAATCGACGCAGGCGGGATCACCAGCAGCGCTGTCGTTAACTTTGGTAGTGGCGCACCGGGCAATGGCTCAGGCTGGGGCGGTAAGCTACCGGATAGGCTGGATAAGCTGTCACCTATTAATGTGGCTCAGGTAGAAAAAATGGTTACCCCACCACCGGAAAAAATTTGCCTGTCCTGCTTAATGGAAGCGGCATCAACGGGTTCAGTGATGGTCATGAGAGGCGAATGATGATGACCACCTTAAAGGAAAAATGGGTAAAATATCGGGAAACTTACCCGGAAATGCAGTTATATGCGCTGGTAGACGGTTTACAGTATGAGCGGTGCTTTGACGATGAATTGACTTATCTTGAAGGTACGAATAATCCGTTGTTCCGGCAATTCCCGGATGCGGAAATTGCGTTTGCCGGACCGTGGTTGTTTGATATGAATCAGTCTCAGGCATGGGAAGAAAAATTCTTACGGCTGGAGAACGCCGCTCCCGCCGTTTCCTGGCTGTACTCAACACGGTCATTGGACACACTGACCCGCCATCTTGAATCACAGTTAACTATCCAGTTAAAAACAGGTAAAACCGCATTATTGCGTTTTTACGATCCCCGCGTTCTGCATCAAATTCCGCATATTTTTACGCCGGAACAATTAATTGAATTCACAAAAGATATTGAAGAGTGGAGTTATCAGCTTGATAACAATCATTACGTTGTGAAAGGAAAATAATAGCTATGGACAAAAACAATATTGCTTCCGTCTTCTCAGATTTGAAGAACAAAGCCTCCAAAGGTATTGAGCAGCAACAAAAAAGTAAAGTTACCCATCCAACCAGCGTGCCCAATTGTGCGGGAAAAGTGGGGGATCCGGGCGTGAAATGCAATCAAAAATTCAGTCATCAGCTAAAATTATTACCGATTGAGAATCAGGTTAACGTCAGTAATGTGCCTTATGCCTATATTTCCATTCCTGCCAGAGGATTTGGTAAAACGAATGGCAAAGGCGAAACCGACCGTATTATGACCCGCCAGCCCGAAGAAGTGACCGTATTGGTTGGTAAACTGGCTAAAAGTTACGAAAGAAGGCGTGGCAGTTTTGGTTCACTGAAAGAACTTGAAGAAAGAAAAATCAGCCTGATTACGAATATCAATGAGCCAACCACTGAGAAACAGTATATCAGCGGTTATGATTATATTACCGTGGTGGGTGCGAGAACGGCACCTCGTGACTGGCGACTGCGTGGTGGACTTGGTTTAACAAAACAGTCACTAGGAAATCAGTATCGATTTATTAATTGTGGATTACATCAATTGCAACTTTTTCCTAAAGCAAGCCAGAGCGATCATGCAGTTCAGCGTATTATGGTAGTATTTCAGCAGGGTCATACAGAAACGGATATTGATAGAATTAATAATTATACTGAAAAATTAGGTGGACGTATTATTTATGTTGGAAATGTACAGGAATTTATTGACTTCTTAAATTTGAGAAAGAAGAAAAAAAGATTAATCAAAGAAATGGTGCTTTTCTGCCATGGTATAATTAATAATGCCTCGTTTCATTATGCAGGAGATAATGAAGGTGATGGTTTATTTGGGCCAAAAGAAATCAAAAAGGTCTATGAATCGATATTTGATTTTGACGCTAAAATAATAACATATGCTTGTCGTGCAGGCATTTCAGTAAGTGGTGATGATTTGACAGGCAAGGATGCTGGTCAAGATAAAAGCCCGGCTCAACAAATGGCGAATACTTGGGATGTTGAGGTGAAAGCGTTTGAGATGCGTTCTCTTTATGACAGTGTTTATGGTACGGGAAAAGAGATTAAAGAGGCAGAAGAATATGAAAGCGTGATAAAAAAATATCAGTCTGATATTGAAGCTTATAAAAAAGAGAAGGCAAAAGGCAATGTACATGCTAAACCACCAGAAAAACCGAAAGATTATGATGTCATGAAAAATCGAAATACTGATGTGACAGTAAGAGAGTCAAATAAAAGTAAAGGTAATGGCCCAATCGCTCCGAATGGTTCTTGGCATTTACCTGGTACAGCAAGTGATCCTCTAGGGTTAAAGAGAGGGTTACAAAATTATAAACCTGTTGAGTGGAAATCATGAGGTTACATAAACGAAAATTATTTATTAGAATCATTTTTTTAATGGTTTTACTTTTACTTCTGTTAGGGTTCTATTATATGCATATGCAAAAATATCAAATGGCTGTTAATGTTTCAGTGTATGATGAAAATTCTATAGATTTCCCATCAAAAAAAGTTGTGTTTGATGCTAGCAAATGGCTTAAAGAACATCAATACATTAAAGTTAATGATTTTTTCCTGATTAATAAAAAATTCCCTCCTATTGAAGACCTAAATACTACATATATAACAACAGAATTACAGTTTGAAATTGATAAATTAGAAAGTGGTTTTCCTGAACTACGTGCATTAAAAAATATGGATGCTTTAGAATTTTCTGATTTAATGGAAAATAAAATAAACTATGAATACCTATATAGTCAATTCGACCAAAAATCATTAAAGCCAGAACAGGATATATTTCTTATCTCATTTTTATATGGTGAAAATAAATATGAAGTTGAAATGATTAGAAAAACATGTGAGGGAATATATTTGTATACATCACTTAGTGGAGTTTACAAAGAAGGCGGATGGCATGAATCTAATAGGAATTTTTTAACATATAGAGATTATCTTTCCGGAAAAATTGATTCATATAAGTAATAATTTGTAAAAACTATAGCTGCTGGGTTTTCAATATCATGAAAAATATATTTTACCAGCAACTATAGTGCTAACTATTATGATCGGAGATATCATAAAAATGACGATAGAGCTTAATGAAGAACAATGGAATATGCTAAAAAAACATTCATTCAATGCTTATATTGATGAATTGGTAGTCCATTGTAATGAATCCTATCCTTATCTTGATGTAAATTTAAGTAAGGATGGCTTAAGATCAGCACTGGAAAATGCAATAGAAAAAGCAAAAAACCAGGGTTTTGATCAACGAGGGGCTGTTCAGTTTTATATTGATATGCTTATTTTGTTTGGTACAGGATTTCAGACTGACCCGCAATATACATGGATAAAAACAAGCCTTGATAATCATGCCCATCTTGGGCAATTAGAAAAAACAAGTCTGCTTTATCATGAAATCTCTCGATATTTGAATGAAGTGCATGGTGATAAAGATGAACATCTGAAAGCCAGTATATTTAAATTTCAAAATATCAATATTGAGCACTTAAATGTTCAATGGATCACTTATGAAAGTAACGTCGATGTACTATTAAACTCTTTATTCCCGAAAAAATATCAATATATAAAACAGGATAGCATAAAAAAACTCATCCAATTTGGTATTGAAAAATCGAATCAATATGGCATAGAAAATGCCAATTACTCAGCATTTTTAACACTAATCATGTTTTTATTAGGGCATGAGTTCGAACAGGATATTTTCTTACCTCATTTAAATAAAAAATTGTTCAAACAATATTATTCTGATACTGATTCTTTAATCATGGAAATGGAAAAAACAGCCAAAGATTATCTGAAAACGTTTCTTCAATAACATCAAAATATTTTAGTCAATTGTAGGGAGAGTAAATATGCCAAGTAAAGCCGTTATCCGGTTAAACGATAAAACCGATCATGGTGGTAAAGTCATCACTGCCATTGATGGTTATGTTTATCAAGGTGTTCCTGTCGCAGGCAAAGGTGATTTAGTTGTTTGCCCGAAATGTGAAGATACATTTCCAATAGTGGAAGGAAGTGAGACTTTAAAGTATCAGAATAAACAAATCGCCTTGGAAGGAATGCGTACAGCATGTGGTGCAAAACTGATTGCCAGCCAGAAAACATTCCTTGCTTAGACACTGACGCGCTATGCTTGTCTTCTCCGTATTACCGGGCTAATACATTAACCCGGTAATACGGAGATTGGAAAAAATATAACCGTTACTATCGATTATCTTTATATAATTGCACCAATTTTCACGGGATAACGGGGTAAATGACCTATTTATTATATATTTCATTGCGTTACTCTATCCCATGTTATCCCAGCCTATCCCGTAACATCATGTCACTAATTTAAATTATTTAAAATTCAATAAATTATAACCTGCCAGAGAAAAATATTTTTCGGGATAACTTCCACTGTCACAATATCGATTTATTTGTAATCACACAATATTACGGGATAGCGCGGGATAATACGGGATAATGAAAATATTTATAACCACATGATATATATAAAAATAATCTTCTCTTATCCCAATATCCCGTTATCCCAATGTTTTTTTCTCTTACGCAAGGTTAATCCTCATCCCTGAAAATCAATACCACAAACCGTCCTTGAGTACCATTTACTGAGATGGTTTTGCTGATAAAGCGATCTTTTTCCGCTTTAACCAGCATTCCGGCCTCTTCTAAGGCTTCAAAGCCGGATTTTTTCTGTAATCCCTGCAATATTTCTGCTTCAAATACACTGGGGATAATATGGTATTCCGCCTGTCCATCATGACGGCGGTTATGCACCAGATACCCGGCAAGATCACTAATCCTCATGGCGTGTGAGGTATCAATATCCCCGTTTGGCCTGCCGTAGGTATAAGGCTGAAAGCGTGACAGCCCGTATTTTTGGATAAAGTCACGAGTTCGCGTGATCACCTGATATTTTTCCCGGTTTCCGATACCAAAGTCGGCTAACCAGTCATCGAAACTTTGTTTTATCGCAGCGTGACTCGTTTCTTTACTCCAGCCAGTGATATGGGTTGCCAGCTCTCCAACGGCATCCAGTAACGCGAAACGCACGGCAACGCGCTTGACTTGCGCTGAGGCTTCTTTTGGCAGGCCATCAAGCCATTCTTTTTCTTTACGGGCGGTCATGTCGATTGCCTGCTCCTGATACTCAGACAGCCATTGAATCCATGCCCGACCCGCTGCACCACAATAGCGTTTGGATTCCCGTTTGATGGCTCTTGCATGAGAATCACCATCCTCATAGCCATTGAAACATGCCGTATCAATAAAGGGCACACTGAGCAGCCTGACAAGCTGCCCGGCTTTTGGGGTGATCCCACCTTTTATCAGAAACGTTTCTAAATCTTCCTCGCCTGTTGAAAGAGCAGCAATCTTCCAGCGGATCACGGCACGGTTTCCGCCTTCCCGTTTTCCCTGAATTTTACCGACACCGTTAAACAGGCTATAGGCACTGTTAGCGACTTCCTTCGGATTCGAGCTTTGTCCGATTTCGTCAATGGGCATAAAGCCATCATTACGGGCTGCGGCCTCATTGTTTAAACCGTGGTGAGTACCATGCCATGATAATTTCAGTTCTTCGGGATCACCGTATAAGCTGCTGGCCGCCTCAACGGTGGTGGTTTTCCCTGCGGAGGATTGGGCGAATAAATGCACACCAAAGCAGCTCCCGCCTGTCAGTGAATTAAGTGGGGCAGACAATCCCACCAGTACGCCCAACATCATTGAGCGGTTGCCTTGCAGTAATGACGCAACGTGTGTTTTCCACTGTTCGGCGCTTCCCCTGACCACATAACCGGCAATGGCAGATGTGCCGCCACTGAACGCGACAGGCATATAAGGCTGACCGATAATCTCACCGTCCGGCATCACATAAGCCCCACAGTGCCAGCCTGCTTTCTGTGTCACAATCCACTCACGGCGATTACCGCTGCGTTGCAGATGCTCAGCTAAAACAGGCAACAGACTGTTTTTTACGGTGATGTTCATTCCTCGTGAACGCAATCTTGCCCAGCCAACCGGCATCCCGATTTCACGGCGGGGAAGTGCCTCAACGATATATTTTCCTGTGCCTTCCTGACATAGCTTAATAATGAGATAACCTTCGCTGCCATCATTGCCAATGCCAACGATTTCCATGTAATCACTCAGCCATTTTTCAACTTCGACAATTTCACCACCTTGTTCTTTCGGTTCAACCCAATAAATCCCATTCTTGCGGATATCGATATGAGGTTTTAGCGGATCGTCTTCTTTCTCTTGGTATTCATCTGAATGAGTGGTTACAGAGTTTGGCACTGCTACATTCTCTACCGCCTGATACAATCCATGACTGAATGCCTGCTTTGCGGCCTCAATACCATGCTGCTGGCGATAATCATCCCAATCGACTTTGTATTTCGTAGGTGGTAACGTAACCCAACCATTCACTGCAAGAGCCGCTTTTTCTGCTGAAATCTTGCCGATATTTACCTTTGGTCTGCCGTTTTTATCCAATTCGTCGGGATGATGCCAGTCATTATCTGCTGCCAGAATAATTTTCGTGTCCGGCCAACGCTCCCTAACGGCTTTAGCGATAGAAAGCAAATTGCCTGCATCCAGCGCCGCCAGAGCAGGGCCTTTATAGAGTTGGTTAACCGTCAGTGCCGTGGCGTAACCTTCGGTAATGATGACCGTGTTGAAGTGTGCTTCCAGTGCTGATACGGCAATAAACGCCCCTTTCTTCTGGCTGCCGGACAGTAATTTTTTCTCACCATTGGGTTTGATGATCTGCGCACCAGTGATTTTTTTATCCAGTGTTGTTAGTGCCAACACTACCGAATTATCAGGCAACAACTGCTGATTAGGGCAGTGCAGCCCTTTTGCGATCAAATAGGGAGATTGTCCGGCGACAGTCTGCTTCATCAGTACCTCGACGCTTTCGGCAATGGGTTGTGTTGGATAGAGGTTTTCTTTGGCAGGCTTGGGTTCGGGCAGAGGCAATGCCAACGAGCAAGCAATGATTTTCGCCGCCTCAGTGATCGAAATCCCTTTAGTTTTTGCTACTAAATCCAGTCCATCGCCATAGTTCGGGGCGTCACACTGGCGGCAATGCCAGTTGCCATGATGGTGATCATCGATAAAGTGGAAACGGTTAGTACCGCCGCAGACAGGGCAAGCACCGTGCTTACCTTTTGCCGGGATTTCAATGCCGCAAGCTGGCAACAAATTTTGCCAAGAATACATGGCAGAAATTTTCACGGTCTGGATCAAGTCAAGCGGTTTTTGATTGCTTGATTTTTTTGGGGCTGTAAATTCAGGGCGAGTTTGGGTATGCTGTGTATCAGCCATCATTTTTACCTTGCTTAATGGTTGTTGGTGAAACGCCTCAGATGTGTGCCATCACACTGGGGCGTTGTGTTTTATATTCTGTTTCTTATGTCATAGTCTTTTCTGTGTTATGCCGTTCGTGATTCTGCAATCCGCTGTGCAATCCAATTATCAATTTCTGCTTCAATAAAGGCCACGGAACGTGGGCCAATTTTAACTTGCTGTGGAAATGCGCCGTCACTAATCAGTTTGTAGATCCACGCTTTGCTGTAACCCGTTTTGCGTTGCACTTCTGGCAGACGAATCAGGTTGGTTTTTAATGCTGCCATTGTCATATTCATTCTCCTGTTATCGAGTCCCTGAGCGCTCACCGTGGACGTTGTTTGATGACAGGCGGATTATTTAAAAACCAAACTAAATGAACAGTGTTAAGTAGTTACCCCTCGATGAAAATTAACAGGTTGCAAATTGTACTAATGGTTTTTTCGGTCACGTAGCGGTTTAGCAAAATCATACGGAGTAATGAATTTTTCCCGGTTCGCATCCAGATAATCTGCCCACCACTGCATCATCAGCCGCCGTTCATCCAGATGTTTAGACGTGTGGATATACGCTGCCCTAACGCTGTTTCGTTCGATATGGCTGAGCTGCCGCTCGATGGCGTCATCACTCCAAAGACCTGATTCCCCCATTGCCCCGCGTGCCATTGTGCGGAATCCGTGTCCACATATTTCGGTTTTAGTGTCGTAGCCTATATTGCGTAAAATTCTGTTAACCGTTGTTGCATCTATAACTTTCGTGGAATAGTGAGCGCCGGGGAACATCACATCACCGTTACCGCTCAGTTTGTGCAGGGTTTTGATCAGCCGAACCGCCTGATGGCTTAACGGCACGATGTGATCATTTTTCATTTTCATGCCCCGTTCAGAGAATTTAACGCCTTCAATGGTTTTTCTTGTGGCAGGAATTTTCCACACGGCATTTTCAAGATCGATTTCCTGCCAGCGGGCGAATCTTAATTCGCTGATGCGGACAAATGTTAATAGTGTCAGCTCGACGGCTATTTTGAATATTAAGCGTCCACGGTAGGCGGATAAGCGTCTCAGGAAATCAGGTAAATCTTCGTGGGGCAGAGCCGGGCGGTGGTGACATTTTGCTGTAGTCAGTGCGCCTGCCATGTCGTTAGCCGGATTGTATTCCAAAATGTCATTCTGGACGGCGTAGCGCATAATCGCAGTGATGCGTTGGCATAAACGCTGGGCAATTTCATGTTTACCCTGTTCATCAATGGCTTTGATCGGAGCTAACAGTTGGCTGGTGCGTAATGTGGTAATATCACGTGCGCCAATGCAGGGGAAAATATATTTTTCAAGGCTACGTAATATTGTCTGGCGGTAATTTTCATCCCAACGCTTATTACTGGCATGCCAAACACGGGCGACCTGTTCAAAGGTGTTCACTTTGGCCGGAGAAGATGTACTTTTTTTCTCTGCTTTAGGGTCAATGCCCTGTGCCATTAGCTTTTTAGCTGCATCGCGTTTAGCACGAGCTTCGGCTAATGACACGGCTGGGTAGACACCAAACGCCATCCGGTCTTCTTTTTTATCTTTGGGGCGATGGTACTTCATGCGCCAATATTTAGATCCGCGTGGCGTGATCTCCAGATAGAGGCCTCCACCATCGGCAAGTTTGTAGGTTTTTTCTTTGGATTTTGCAGTTTCGACTTGTCGTGCGTTTAGTTTCATTATTAGGGCATCTCTATAATCGAATAGTCATCATCAAATGGTAAGTGCCCCAGATTATGCCCCTCACTGCATCTTGATTGCAACAGACAAAACTAGACGTAAAAATAATATATCACACTGATTTTGTTGTAGTTTATAAAAATTATTTTACTTAGCTAGACCTCACTGGAAGTTAACATGGTTCCAATATCAGAAAGTGACTTTGCCTTCCTGCAACGCCTGACCGCAGAAGAGGGTATTTTCTACTTTTTTGAATGCGGCAACGGGCGCAATACGCTGGTGTTTGCCGATGATGCCGGCTCTGTCCCACCGGGTATCGGGCTGCCCTACCAGCCGGGTGACACCAGTACGCTGAGCGAGCCGGCAGTGAGCCACCTGACACACCGGGCACAGGTCCGCCCGGCTCAGGTGCAGCTCAAAGACTACACCTTCAAAAATCCGGCGTGGCCGGCCGAATTCAGCCAGCAGATGAAGGAAGACACGCTCCAGCAATTGTATTACGAACATTACGACTATCCGGGGCGTTTTAAGGATGAGGCACACGGTAAGGATTTTACCCGCTACCGTCTGGAGGGACTTCGCAACAATGCCGTGACAGGACAAGGCCGTGGTCATGCAATTGCGATCCAGCCGGGGCGGTTATTCACCCTATACAACCACCCGCGTGAAGACCTGAACCAATCCTGGCAGGTGGTGGGGGCGAGTCATGCCGGCAGCCAGCCTCAGGCACTCGAAACCGCCAACAGCGGCACAGGAACCACCCTGAACAGTCAGTTCCACTTTATCCGCCATAACCAGCACTGGCGCCCGGCACCGTTGCCAAAGCCGGTGATTGACGGCCCACAGATTGCCAAAGTCGTGGGACCTGCCGGGGAAGAAATCTTCTGTGACCAGTACGGGCGTATCCGCCTCCAGTTCCCGTGGGATCGCTACGGCAAGAGTGATGACCAGAGTTCCTGCTGGATCCGGGTCACCCAGCCGTGGGCCGGTCAGGGCTGGGGGATGCTCGCTATCCCGCATATCGGGCAGGAAGTGGTGGTGGATTTTCTGCACGGCGACCCTGACCAACCCATCGTCACCGGGCGCACCTACCATGCCAGCAATATCCCGCCGGGCGGATTGCCGGGCAGCAAAACCCAGATGGCCTTTCGCTCCAAAACCCACAAAGGCGAAGGTTACAACGAACTGTTGTTTGAAGATGCGAAAGGCAGCGAGCGACTGGCCCTGCATGCGCAGAAGGATATGAGCACGCTGGTGAAAAATGACCAGAGCCTGGTCGTGGAAGCCGGTAACCGGAGCCTGCTCATCCAGACGGGGGATGAACATAAAACCGCCCAGCAAGGTAACCTGACCGAGACCATCTGCCAGAAACGCAGTACACAAGCCAATATGGTGCAGGTGAAAGCCACCGCAGGCAAAGCCGGGGCGGGGACGCAATTGTATGAAGCCGAGGATGATATCACGCTGAAAGTCGGCAGCGGCACCATCCAAATGACGAAAACCAACATTAAAATTTCGTTCGGGGGCGCCAGTATTGAGCTGAATGACAGCGGGGTCACCGTATTAGGCGGTCAGGTTAACATCAACAAATAACGCATTTTGATTTTTAACTTGCAGAAAGTAAAAAGGAACTTCCATGAACAACCAACTTGATCTCGCGCCTTTCCACTTCAATCAGGGCACGATTATGCTGCCCGCCAGCTGGCAGGATGCCAGTATTCTGGTCTTGAACAGTACCGATGAAAAAAATGGCACCAGTTTCACCATTTCCCGTGACAATCTGCCGTGGGGGCTGGCATTCAGTCAGTTTGCCGAACGGGAAATGACCGCCATCAGCAAGCAACTGAAAGATTATGAAGCGATAACCCATGAATCCGGTGAACTGAACGGTTTTGAGACCGAGATTTTCGAATTTCGCTGGCGTGCCCCAAGTGGTCCGGTACATCAATTAATGATGTTGTTGAATACCCCAAAACAGGTGCTGATTTTCACCGGCACCTGTCAGGGGGAGATGACCGCAGCACAACGGGAACAGATGCAGACCATGATGGCAACGTTCCGGTTACGCGATGAACTGAAGGATAACGCCTGACAGGGAGGTGTAACATGAGTGTTTCACAGAATGTGATGATGGGCGCAGCGGCGGCAGGGCGCCCTTCTCCCTTGCCTGCCACACACAATCATCCCTCGCCTTCAAAGGGCGGCAAATCTGCGCCAGTCCCGCCACGGACAGAAAAATCCACGTCTGACCGGGCACTGGAATTTTTACAAAGCGATACCTTCGCCAATGCCACGCTGGCAACCAGTGCCACCTATGCGGTGGCAACGGGTGCGGCGGCCCCTTTTGCGGTCGGATTAGCCGCCGGTGCAATCGGTGGGGCAGCGGGGATGTATGTCGGGGATAAAGTCGGTCACGCTATCGCCAAAGGCATGGGGATGAGCACCGTCGCAACCGAAGGTGAAAATCCGGCCAGAGAAGGCGATGCCATTGCCCACCAGAATAAAAATACCGGGCTATGGGGCGCGCTGGGTGGGGTTTTACTGGGTGCGGTTGCGGCAGTGGCGGTGGGTGCTCTGGTGGTGGCTACAGGAGGCGCGGCACTGGTTGTGGTTGCGGCGGCCGCGGCGGCCGGCGGGTTTGTCGGTGGTGCCTGTGCAGGGATTGGTGCCGCCATCGGGCAATATGGCAGTAATAAAGGCACCATTGCGAAAGGATCACCCAATGTGTTCTTTGAGGGTAAACCGGTCGCGCGGAAAGGCGACCCGGTGGTGTGCAGTGACCATCCTCCCGGTGTGGTTGCTGAAGGCGCCAAGACTGTGTTTGCCAACGGCAGGCCAATTGCCCGGCTGGGGCATCGCACCACCTGTGACGCCAATATCAACAGTGCCGCGGGATCCATTTCTGTTACCCAGGAAACGGGCGAGGCGCTCCCTATTTTGCAGGAAAGCAATAAAGCCTTGCAGTGGGCGGTGGTCATTGCCGGATTATTACCGTTTCCACGCAATAAAAAAGGCGTCACAAAATCGGATAAGCCGAAAGCCTCCACGCAGAAAAAAAGTAAAAAGCCGAACGACAACGATACCTGTAGTGACCCGGTCGACATGGCCACCGGGGATTTTCTGCAACAGTGGCCGATGCTCTCCCTGCCCGGCACCCTGCCGCTGTCACTGACCCGCACTTACCGTTCAACCGAAAATTTTGCCGGCCTGTTCGGTCCTAAGTGGTCTGATGACTGGTCACAACACCTGAAACGGGAGGGGGAAGCCACCCATTTTACCGATGCGGATGGGGTGGTTTACACCTTCCATACGCCGGATGACAACGTGTTCTCGGTTAACCTGCATGCCGGGCATTATCTGCTGTTTGGCTCTTTAACGGGCGGTTTGCACCTGTTTGATCGTCAGACCCAATTAACGCGGAGTTTTGAACAGCCGGCAGGCGATAAACGGTTATTGTCTGCGATCCGTGACCGTCACCATAACCACATCACCTTCCATTATGATGATCCCTTCGGGGAGCAACAATACCGGCTGTCACAGGTTATCCATTCCGATGGTTATCGCTTATTACTGGACTACGACCAGAACCGGCTGGCTTCTATTGAGTACCTGACGGAAGCACTGCGCCAGACACTGGTCACCTGTCAGTACAACGCTCAACATTATCTGTCAGAATGCCATTCGTTTCAGTTCAGTCACCTGTGGCACGAATACGATCCCCGTGGCGCGATGACCCGCTGGCATGATACGGATTCAACGGATGTCACGATGGGGTATGACAACCGGGGGCGGGTAGTCTCGGTCAGCACTCCACAAGGCTACTGGCAGGATCGTTTTTTGTATGATGATGTCAACCAAGTCACCACTTATCTGGATGCGGAAGGCGGGTGTACCCGCTATTGGTACAATGAAGAAGGCCAGATTACCCGCAAAGTTGACCCGCTGGGGCGGGAAACCGTGCTGGAGTGGGATCTGAGCCATCAACTGTCAGAGACCGACCCTCTGGGCAGAAAAATGCAGTTTGAATATACGCCTTACGGGGAACTGATCCAACTGATATAGCCTTCCGGTGAAGTGTTTGTCTACGATTATGATGAATACGGTCAACTGGTGCAGGCCAAACTGCCGGATGGCAAAAAATGGCTTTTTCACTACAGCGACCAGGGCGCACTGGATGCCGTGACCGATCCGCAAGGGCGATTGGAAGAATACCGTTACAACCAGCATGGTGAAATCCTCAGACGGATCCTGCCGGATGGGACCCAGTGGCGTTATGAATATGAACAGCACCGGCTTCATGGTGTTCTGGCGCCCAATGGTTACACCACCCGCTATGAGCAGGATGGGCTGGGGCGGCTGCGGAGTATGACCGATGCGCTGGGCCAGCAAACCCGTTATCAGCACTGTGCATTCCATGCCAGTCCGGAAAGCAGCGTCACAGAAATTGAATTGCCGGACGGGGTAAAACAGCATATCGACTATGATAATGAGCGCCGGGTCACTGCGATCACCGACGGTGAGGGAAATATCACCCGTTATACTTATGGCGCCTTTGACCTGCTGACTCAACTCACCCGCCCGGATGGGACCGTCCTGCATTTTGGTTATGACCGCTTAATTCGCCTGAACAGCGTAACGATGGCTACCGGTGAAACGTATCGCTATGAGCGGGATTTAGCCGGGCAGATTATCCGTGAAACCGATTTCACGGGACGGACAGTCGAATATACCTACGACCGGGCAGGTCGCCGAACCCTGACACGCTATCCCAACGGTCAGTTCATCCGTTTTTGTTACACTGCCAAAGACCAAATTCAGCGGCAGGAGTACTGGCAAACGGGAAAATTACTCTGTGAATTACAGGCCGTGACTGAATATACCTATGATGCTCAGGACAGAATGATCTGTGCCACCTCAGCGGATGCGGTGGTGGAGTTTGTGTATGACGATGCAGGGCGTGTGATTGGTGAACGATTGAATGGTCGGGAAATCAGTCATAAATGGGATGACCTCAACGACCAACCGATAGCAGAAATTCTGGACGAGGATACGCTGCATTTTGGTTATGATCGGATGGGTGCCCTCAATCACTTCCAGTTCAATCAACACAGTCCTCTATCTTTGCAGCATAACCCGCTGGGACAGGAAACGGTGCGGGAAACTGCCCTAGGTTTTATCCTCGCCAGCCGCTACACCGCGACAGGTTTACTGGCACATCAGTCAGCCGGACGGACAACCTCTCTGTTCCGGGAAACCCTGCAACAAAACGATCCCCATTTTCCGCCACAAGCCACGGCAGTCAACCGTAGCTGGCAATATGACCGGGCGTACAACCTCCGGGTGATTGATGATGGCCGCTGGGGACAGACCCGTTACCGCTACAATACCAACGGTCAGATAACCCAGACCCGGTATCAGGGCGCGCGCCCGTATGAAGAGCAGTTCAGTTATGATGCCAATGGCAACTTAAGCCAGCATATTCCAACAGATGCTCACGGCGCAATCACCCACATCACGCAACGACAGAAAGCCGGTCGTGTCGTGCAGCACGGCAATATTCGCTACCGTTATGACACTAACGGGCGGCTTATTGAAAAAACCGAGCAACTTGACGGTTTCCGGCCACAAGTGTGGCGCTACCGCTGGGATGTGCTGAATCAACTGACGCAATGTGAAACCCCGGACGGCTCGCGTTGGCATTATCGCTATGATGCTTTCGGGAGAAGAATTCGTAAACTGAAAGTACACGATGGAAAACTGGCTGCAGCCAATTTACAGCGCTGGCTCAATGGCAAGCCGGATCTCAGTGTTAAACCCAACACGATTATGGGGCAGGATTATCTGTGGAGCGGTGACCAGCTTATCGAAGAAACGCCCCTGTATGCCGATGGGACCCCCGCAGCCGAGCAGCGCATCCGCTGGCTCTACGAACCGGGCACTCTGACACCGTCAGCACGTTTTGAATGCGGCAAGCTACACTATATTGTCAGTGATCATCAGGGCACACCGCGCGAGATGTTGAACGAAGAAGGCGGACTGGTCTGGGCACAGCGGCTGACCACGTGGGGTAAGGCGGAACGTTCCCAAGTCATCGCTTCCAATGATGCAGATTATCACGTCAGCTGTAATCTACGGTTCATGGGGCAGTACGAAGATGAGGAAAGTGGATTATACTATAACCGCTTTCGGTATTATGATCGGGATACAGGACAGTACCTGACACCAGATCCACTGAATCTCGAAGGTGGCTTGAATCCTTATGGCTATGTACATAATCCATTGTCTTGGGTTGATCCATTCGGGTTGGAGGCTTGTCCTAAGAAAATAGACCAGTTACGAAATGGCCCACAGAAAACAGTTGTAACAGTAAAAACTAAAAAAGAAGCCGATGAGCTAATAAAAACGGCTTTCCCAGATGCACAAAAAGTTAGAGGTATAGGTTCTCAGGATGCCCAAGGGATCAGGAAAAAGAATAAGATGGATCAATTTAAGAAAAAGGACGGTAAGGTCAGGTATAGAAAAGATTATACGATAGACTCAAAAACTGGACGAGTTTATGGTCATGATGATCCAAAGGGAACTGGGCATGGGAAATTACCCCATATCAATATCAAACGTTCAGATGGAACAATGGTGAGAATTGATATAACTGGTTAAAAAATATGGAAAATATTATTAATGCTATTAATCGAGGTAAAGTTCGTGGTTACTCAGAAAGTAAACAGATTGAAGACGAAACTTATCTTTTTGAATATGCTATAAAGAAAAACAATGGTCAGTATTTAGCTTATATTTTTTCTATTGATGAGTCTAAAATGGATGTTTATGAAGATTATGCTATTGAAGAAATACAGAATTTTCAGTCAGTTGATGAAGCTCTGAGATATTTAGAATCTAAAGGTGCTGACATTCAAAAATTAAAAGGGATCAAGAGGGTTCTTCCATTTTAACTTAAACCGAACTTATCGCAGTTAACTGAATAAAAGCCGGAAAGATCCAATAATCTTCCGGCTTTTTCCCTTTTAAGAGCCGCTCATTTCCTGTTCTTAGTTACTTTTATAGTCGCCAATCAGTTCACGCATTCGCAGCTTAATATCACTGAGCTGATCTTGCTGACGCTGGTACTGTTGCCTGATGCTCTAGGTACCGCCTTGAATGGTGCAGATTATCAGTAATCATAATACATATTCTGGACAGGTAGATGCTAAGATTGTAGCAATAAAAGCTGCATATGAGCACCAAGATGAAAATCAAAGAATCACTGAACGAGAAGCAAGGGATAGAATAAGAAAAGTTCAAATGGAGATGAAAAATAGGATTTGGTCAGGAAATGTCCCTACTAATACATGCAAGAGATTAAATTAATGAATTACTATGTGTTAATGAATGATTATAAATCTTCTCTCATTCCACGGTATCTTCATGCTATTGTCGATACAAATAAGCAAGTGAATAAAAATTGGGATTATGAAGGTTCAAAGCATTCCTTTCCCTATTATATGAAAGACCCTAAATGCCCTAATGAGTTGTTTTTATTGTGCGGCCATAATATCGGTGATTTGAAATTCAATTACTATAAAGATGGACATGGTCATATCATGTCAGATTCATTTCTTGAACTTTTAACATCTTTCAGAATAACTGATTTTTTTCATAAGAAATTATTAGCAACCGCTATTAACAATGGTGAAATCATCAGGAATGACATGAATTATATGTATCTTACACAAAAGGATAACCTCCTTGATTTAGAAAAGTCGGAATTAGAAGAAGATAGATTTGGTTCTTTAATGCCACACAAGCTAGTTTTTAATGAAAATGTATTAAATTATGATGTTTTCTCTATAGATAGAACTTTATTATCCGGTTATATTTTTCTTTCTGAGATAGCAGCTGAAAAACTCAAAAAAGAAAGAATAGCAGGGTTAAAATTAATAAAGTCAGATGATGCATTTAAAGAATATGATATAGATTATGGGTATGATATTGGAAGTAGTAGAAAAAGAGTAAAAAGGAAATTACCATGAATGCCAGTACATTACAGAATTTAATGTAGTTAGAGTTAGTAACTAAGTCAGAATGATATTTTTATCTTCTGGCTTTAATCAATATGATTAAGAGTGTATTCAGCAGTATTTATTATTCCAAAACCAATATAAAAGAACAATAAATATTAATCACACAATCAAGAATCTATAAGTAACCCAAATTTTAGTTTTTGAACAGCCATATAAAGC
>NZ_CAWQJR010000208.1:0-21526 GCF_963894935.1 Xenorhabdus sp. PB61.4 | reverse complement strand
GTATTAAGTAAGGCAATTCGACTCTGAAAATTGATTAATTCTCTTCCATGTCGCTCATAAAAATTGATTAGGTATATAATGTTATAAATGACTGAGCAAAGTATTTAACTTTTGTCAATGATGAAGCGCACGAATTTCTAAAAAGGATTTGTGAAAATAGTGTCACACTACGCAACTAATCGTCATTCGATAAGAAACGGATCATAGAGATTAAAGGTTAAAGCGACAGATTAAGGCCATGTCGTTGCATGGGTGCAGCTAATAAACTTAATGCCGTAAATCTCCGACGAGTTTTGTTCGGGTAGTATGTTTGGAGCTTACAAAACATAATGAAGAAAAGAACACTTTTCACAATATTGCTGATTATTTTTCTGACTGCAATGGCTGTACTTTTTCGTTCACATCATCAGGATTTATTGTTACAGGGAGAGGTAGACGCTCCTGAAGTCATCATTACATCCAAAGCATCCGGACGTGTAGCCGCGCTTCACGTTAGGAGAGGTGACGATGTTAAAGCAGGGCAATTGCTGGTTAGTCTTGATGGCCCTGAATTGGCTGCAAAAGTTGCCGCCGCTCAGGCTGCCCGTGATCAGGCCAAAGCAAAACTCGATTTATCCATCAGTGGTACACGGGAAGAGAATATTCGTAGTCTGGAAGCTGCATTTTTGCAGGCAGAATTTGGCTATAACAATGCAAAGCGTGAATTTGTGCGGCTGAGCAATATTTCAGTCAAAGGCTATTCATCTGCCAGTGAACTGGATAATGCCCGAAATGCCCGCGATATCGCCTATCAGAAAATGTTGGCAGCGAAAGCAGAGCTGGAAGCGGGAAAAAATGGCGATCGTATTGAATTGAGGCAACAGTATCAGGCTGCACTGAATGAAGCGGAAGAAAAATTACGGGAATTAATAATCCAGAGTAATGATTTACAGGTAACAGCACCTGTTGCTGGTGAAATCGGGCCCCTTCCGGCAGAAGTCGGTCAGCTTTTTAATGCCGGCAGCCCACTGGCAACCCTCGTACGTATTCCCGAAACCTACTTCGTCTATAACCTGCGTGAAGATATTCTGGCGAAAGTGCGCAAAGGTGACAAAGTTAAACTGCGTATACCGGCGCTGGATAACAAAGAGGTTGAGGCAGAAGTGCGTTATATCGCGCCAATGGGAGATTACGCGACAAAACGTGCAACCCGTGCGACAGGGGACTTCGATCTGAGAACATTTGAAGTACGTTTATACCCATCACAACCGGTTGATGGTCTGCGCCCCGGCATGAGTGCGCTATGGCTCTGGGGTCGCTAAGGTGGCAGGCTGATGAACAGAAAAGGCGGATGGTTTGGTGTTAAATGGAGCAGCTTCGGATGGAATAGTTTTAGGTGGCATGCTCATGAATGGAATATCTTTAAGCAGGCTTTTAATAAGGAGCTGAAGGTTGCATCCCGTAGCCCGGTTTTTCACTGGCTGAGTTGGCTGTTTCCGTTGGTGCTGTTTATCTTAATCAGTGCCACCTTTTCGGAAGGGACGCTGTTAAACCTGCCTGTTTCGGCAGTGGATAATGATCACAGTTCCTTATCACGATCGCTGATCCGTAATCTGAATGCAGCACCCCATGCCGATATCAAAACTTATGATGGTGGTCTGGCTGAGTCATTAGAGCGTCTGGGTAGCGCAGAGGATTATGCTCTGCTCTACCTTCCCTTTGATCTGGAAAAAGATGCGCTGAGTGGGAAACAGCCAACGGTGAGGATGTATTACAATGCACTGTTTTATGGTGCGGGTCGTTATGCATCTGTGGATTTCAGTGGGCTGATGGCAGAAACGAATGCCAAATATCGTAGTGTCATCGCATCTGAAATTGGCCGTCAACTCCCTCCGCTTGCCAGAGCGACCATGTCTTATGACAGTCTGTTCAATGCCAGTGGCAGCTATATTTACTACCAGCAATTCGCTGCAACCATCCACTTATTACAGCTTTTTGTTGTAACCGGTACGATTTATACCATGGCGAGAGGTAAACACCTCCTGAGCGAGAAATCTTTTGTACCGGCTTTAATAGGGAAACTGGCCCCGCATACAGTCACTTTCACCCTGTTGTTGATGGTAGAAATCATGGTGCTGGTGGCATTTTCTGATGCCAAAGTCGCAGGTAACCCGCTCTATATGCCTGTGGTGGGGTTTTTCTATGTGATCGCAGCTCAAAGCATTGGCCTGTTACTGTTTACTTTTACCAACAGTGCAATAACGGCTTATACCCTGATTGGGATGCTGGTGAGTATCGCAATGTCGTTTTCCGGTATGGTGATGCCTGAATTATCAATGGAGTGGCCAGCAAGGCTTATTTCAAATCTGGAACCGTTAACCCATGCTCTAAATGCTATGTTCGATATTTTTTTACGGGAAGTGTCATTAAAAATCATCGTTTACGTTTGCATGTTACTGGCAATTTACCCTCTGGTTTGTGCCTTACTGGTTCGCAATCGCCTGTGGAAACGGCTTAGTCAGTCCGGGGAGAGCCTATAATGCAGGGGAAGCCGGAAAATGAATAACTGGAAAATGTACTGGCAGACTTTCCGCACGGTATTGTTGTCAATGTTGGAAAAACCCATGTGGCTGATGTTGATTGTCTCTCTGTGCATTATGAGTCTGGTTTACGTTAAACCCACATTATGGGATCTGCCTGTCGCGGTCATTGACCAGGATAATAGCTATATGAGCCGTGCGCTGATCCGTCACGTTGATGCGACAGCAAAAGTAGAAACCAAAAATTATGCCAGTCTCGCGGATGCCCGTGCTGACATGCTGCATCGGGAAATATTTGCCATTATTATTATCCCGACAGATTTCGAGAAGCGCCTTTTAGGCGGGAAAAATGTGACAGTTCCGGTTTATGGTGATGCGACTAACCGTCTGGCTAACGGGGAGATTCAACAGGATTTGATACTGGCTTACCAAAAGTTACTGTCAGAATACAATACAAAATTACTTTTGAAGTCGGGGTTCAGCACAGAACAGATAAAGGTTCTGCTGCAACCGATCAAAGGAGAAACAATCGGATTATTCAATCCGGGGGTGAGTTATGCCGCCATTGTTTTCCCCGGATTATTAGTCATGCTTTTGCAGCACTCCCTATTGATTGCCAGCGTACGTGTAAGTATCGCCATACGTGTAACCCCTAAAGGCAAGCCCCCGCTGCCTGTCTATCTGGGAGCTCTGTCCGCACTGTTGCCTATCTGGTTGTTTTTATCTGTCATCTTTTTTGTGCTATGGCCGTGGGTTCTGGGATACAGGCAGGATGCGCCAATTTATCAATTGCTATTAATGACTTTTCCATTCCTGCTGGCGGTACTGGGGCTGGGCAAACTGGTTACAGAGTGCTTACGCAGCGTGGAAATGATTTATCTGACACTGGCATTTATTACTACACCGGTGTTTTATATTTCCGGCACAATCTGGCCCATACAGGCAATGCCTGATTGGGTAAGGGTAATCTCATCCGCTTTACCATCCACATGGGCAACCAAAATTATCGCAGGGATGAACCAAATGAATATGCCTTTGCAAAGTATGCTGGGGGATATCGCGATGATCTTACTCCTAGGGGTTATCTATATGATCCTGGGGATCTTGGTTGGAATGCTACGTAATGGTGAATTACGGGAGCTGAGAGGATTTATGAAACGCCTGAGAGGGAAATAATAATAATCCCGAATTATCGTCAGGTAGATAGTGAAAATATATTGATTTGGGGCAGGTTCCGTGTAAAGGTTTCAGGTGCTGATTTACTGCATCTCAATGTCAATTTTTATGATGGATTTTTGAGATAGCATCAGGAAATATCTCAGTATTTTGGCAGAATAACAAACCCCTTTTCATGAAAAAGGAACTGGTTTGTATTAGGTTAAATCCACTCTCCATTTTGATTTATTATAGTTAGCTGAATTTATCAAAATGGAACAGAAAGAGGGCGCTGATCAGCACGATCGCGCGTTATCGTCATGTTAATCAGGGTCGAAATTCCGGTTGATGCTATGGGGATTGATCGCTTGTTGCGGGAATCCTTTGAGACATCGGCAGAAGCTGAGTTAGTCCACAAGCTAAGAGAAGATGGCTTGTTGACACTGGGTGTTGTTGCGACTGACGATGAAGGTCACGTGATTGGCTATGTTGGTTTTACACCGGTTGATGTCAATGGACAGGATCATAATTGGGTTGGGTTAGCGCCATTGGCGGTGGCCGAATCGTACCGTCGTCAGGGGATTGGCGAGAAGCTGGTGTATGAAGGTTTGGACAGCCTGAATGAATTCGGCTATGGGGCTGTTGTTGTACTTGGTGAGCCTGAATATTATCAGAGATTTGGTTTCAGGCCCGCTGAAGAGTATCAACTACATTGCCAGTGGTCTGGCTGTGAACGATATTTTCAGGTTTACACACTAGCAGATGTCTCGCTGGATGATTGCCATGGTCTGGTCACGTATTCCCGTCATTTTGCTGACGTATGACATGTTACCGGTATTCTGATGGCAGCATGTAAGTTAACAAAACTCAGTTAACAGAACCTATGATAGGTAGGTAACTATACAGACAGGCTGGGCAGTCACCAGCCTTTCTTTTTGCTGCTTACTCAGTTGTTTTACCTGATATTCCAGTCTCAAAGCCGTACTCCTGTCCGGCACTGCGCTATGATAGACCAACGTTAATGGCCCTTTTCCTTTCAGCGCTTTTGCTCCTTTTCCGGCTGTATGCTGAACCAGACGGCGAGAAATATCTGTCGTAATTCCAGTATATAATGAACCATTCCGCGTTTTTATCAGGTAAAGATACCAATCAGATTCTTTAATATTCATTATTTTTCTTAAGTTATTTCCAATGTATTAATAACAATAAAGATTAATGCATTGATTAGCTATCATCTTAATGACTACCTTTCTACAATTATAACTTATGGATTATATTAAATTATATGTTTATTCACCGTAGGTGATCATTTTTTCAATTCAAAATTCTTGAATAAGAATAGCAGTAATTGCTAATTATCATTTTTCCGATAAGCGTATAAATTGATCCGCATCACAAAGGGTAACTCCTATATTTACAAGTAGTCAGAGGATTTAAAGATGAAAAACGTGAAATTTATTGCTGCCGTGTTGTCATTAAGTGCTATTTCATTTGGTTCATTTGCCGCAACCGAAGTCAAAAGTGCTGATGGAGAGAAGATTGGTGTGGTTTCTGTAGCAGGAGCGGAAACGCTGGATAGTCTGACTGAGGCATTATCCAAAAAAGCTGATAAAGCTGGAGCCCAATCTTTCCGTATTATTTCTGCAACCGGCAAAAATAAATTGTATGGTGTTGCTGAAATCTATAAATAACTTATAGTTATCCCAGACTATAGTTATTTATTAGATAAATATCAGAACACGTAACTGGAAGTTATCTAACGTGTTCTGATTAAAAGACAGAAATATAACGGTATATAAATAGATGGAATCGGATAAAGAAAAATTAATAATATCTCAGTATCTTGCCAATCAGCACGTCTTCACACTTTGTACTTCTTCACCTCAGGATCTCTGGTGCGCCAGTTGCTTCTATCTCTTTGACGCTGAAAACATGGTTCTTTGGTTTATGACCGAATCTGATACGCGTCACGGTAAAATAATGCAGGAAAATACCATCGTTGCGGGAACGATCGCAGAGCAAACGCACAATATTTCCCGGATCAAAGGTATTCAGTTTCGTGGTGAGGTTGTTGCGCTGACGGGTAAAGATGAAACCATTGCCAGAGCGGCTTATTGCCACCAGTTTCCTGTTGCGATAACAGCAAAAACACCTATCTGGCAATTGAACCTGAATGAGATCAAAATGGTGGATAATTCGCTTGGTTTTGGCAAAAAATTATACTGGCAGCGTTAATCTCAGCGTAGATAATGAATTACCTGATTACGGCTGCCCCGCCAGATCAGCATCGGATCCTGTTGTTCCTGTTCAAATTTACCGTCAACTAACACATTAATATGGCTGACAATTTCCTGTTGAAGTCCACTTAATTCGTCAAGAACATAGCCTGTCCATAACCAGATATCTTTATCCGGGCACTCTTTTTTTACCCGTTTGACCAGCCTGAGAATCGCTGCTGTGTTATCGGGATGAAGCGGATCGCCACCGGATAATGATAGCCCTTGCCGCCTGATGCGATGATCATTCAGATCAGCAATGAGCTGATTTTCAACTGCCAGAGTGAAAGGACGACCGGAATCAGTCCGCCACGTCGTCTGGTTATAGCAGCCACGACACTGATGGGAACAACCCGCGACAAACAGAGTGCAGCGGGTTCCGGGGCCGTTGACCACATCGACTGGATAATATTGATGGTAATTCATGATATTAGCCAATATGCCCATTATTGAGGTGTTTAATGCGGCGTTTTACTTCTTCCTGTTTACCTGTATTAAATGGGCGCGCATCAGGGCTGCCAAGATATCCGCAAACCCGTCTTATCACGGAAACCTGAGCTGAATCATGATTACCACAAGCAGGGCAGGTAAAGCCTTTACTGGTACAGGAAAACTCTCCGGTAAAACCGCATTGATAGCATTCATCAATCGGGGTATTGGTTCCATAATAAGGAACACGGGAATAACTGTAATCCCACACATCTTCCAGTGCCTTTAAATTATGTTGTAGGTTGGGATATTCGCCGTAGCAGATAAAACCGCCATTCGCCAACGGAGGATATGGTGCTTCAAAATCCAGTTTATCGTAAGGATTGACCTTCTTCTCTACATCCAGATGGAAGCTGTTTGTGTAATAGCCTTTATCTGTAACTCCACTGATTACGCCGAACTCAGCGACATCAAGGCGACAAAAACGGTCACATAAACTCTCGCTCGGCGTACTGTATAAGCTGAAGCCATAGCCGGTTTGCTGTTTCCATTCATCGGTGGCTTTACGCAGATGTTTAACGATAGCGAGTGCTTTTTGGCGGCGCTGTTCATTATCAAATAGATGAGTATGGTCACCATATAACGCATTAATCGTTTCATGGATACCGATATACCCTAACGAAATAGAAGCCCGCCCATGTTTGAAAATTTCGGCAACACTGTCATCTTCTTTTAGCTTTACTCCACAGGCTCCTTCCATATAAAGAATAGGGGCGACCCGTGCTTTGGTACTTTCCAGCCGCTCAATGCGCGTCATTAATGCTTTTCTGGCAATCAGCAAGCGTTGATCTAATAACTGCCAGAAGCGCATTTCATCACCCTTTGCTTCAATTGCAATGCGGGGAAGATTCAGGCTGATAACCCCCAGATTATTACGCCCGGCATGAATTTGCTGACCATTCTCTTCATAAACGCTCAGAAAACTTCGGCAACCCATCGGGGTTTTAAATGATCCGGTGACTTTAATCACCTGATCGTAATTAAGAATATCGGGATACATACGCTTGCTGGCACATTCCAGCACCAATAATTTGATGTCATAGTTGGGATCGCCAAACCGGTGATTCAGCCCATCACGAATGGCAAAAACCAGTTTCGGGAATACTGCCGTTTTGCGGTTTTTACCCAGACCAGCGAGGCGATTACGTAAAATAGCAGTCTGAATTAAACGGGATTCTTTTGATGTACCAAGCCCAAATCCAAATGTCACAAACGGCGTTTGCCCATTGGCGGTATGCAGCGTATTCACTTCATATTCCAGAGACTGGAACGCGTCGTAACATTCCTTTTCCGTGCGGGATTCTGCGTAAGCTTTCTTATCTGCGATTTGCCACTCTTCAGCAATCATCAGGTGCTTGTGATAGCTGGCTTTAACAAAGGGAGCAAGCACTTCATCAATGCGGTCAATGGTTGTGCCGCCATAAATATGACTGGCGACCTGAGCAATAATTTGGGCTGTGACAGCAGTTGCTGTGGAGATCGACTTTGGCGGCTCAATTTCAGCATTTCCCATCTTAAAGCCGTGGGTCAGCATCCCTTCTAAATCGACCAACATGCAGTTAAACATCGGGAAAAACGGAGCATAATCCAGATCATGGTAGTGAATTTCGCCTTTCTCATGTGCCAGAACGACATCACTCGGCAGCATATGCTGTTTGGCATACTGTCTGGCAACGATCCCCGCCAGCAAATCACGCTGAGTAGGGATAACTCTGGCATCTTTATTCGCATTCTCATTGAGTAAAGGCAGATCACTTTGCTCGATCAGTCCGCGTATTTCCTGATCCAGACGATCATGCCATCCGTGAAGAGTATTTTCCCCGACGTTAACCAGATGGTCATTACGCAGCATCACAACCGTTTTCACAATAGGATTCCTCAGTATGTTATCCAACAGATAAATCGTAACGACTATTGCAGTGCCTATCACAACGACAGTTGCATAATGGCTAGTTTTTAACTTTGTGTGGATAACCTTGTGCATAAGCACTATATGTAGTGATTATTTTATATTTAAGCACAATATGTGGAATATTGAAGCGAATATACCGCTCAATAAATTGATCTGAAACAAAGAAAGGGAAAGTTGTTCCGCAAAGAGATAGACACAAAAAGAGCAACCAACCCTAATATTGAGCCTATCAGGGTTGATAACGCTATGAATTAGCTACGCACTGCAATCGCTTCGATTTCGATTTTTACATCTTTTGGCAGACGAGCTACTTCAACACATGAACGGGCAGGGAATGGCGCGTTATGTTCGGTGAAGAACGCTTCATAAGCGGCATTCACAACAGTGAAGTCATTCAGGTCTTTAACAAACACAGTTGTTTTCACAATATTGGCAACTTTCAGGCCAGACTGCTCAATAATGGCTTTAACGTTTTCCAGTGACTGGCGAGTTTGTGCGGTAATATCTTCAGAAACAGCCCCTGTTTTTGGATCAACAGGGATTTGACCGGAAGTAATAACCATGCTGCCCAGATCAACACCCTGAACATAAGGGCCAATTGCGGCTGGTGCATTTTCGGTATGAATGGAACGTGACATTAGGAACTCCTGTTTAACGTCAGAATTAAAGATACCCGTCGTCTTTCAAGTTGCCTCTTTGTTGGCTGCACTCGCGCCCCCCAGTCGCATAGTTATCTATGCTCAGGGGATTTTTTCCTTTGCCGCCGCGATACAACTCGAAATCCATAGGGTATATGTTGAGAAGGCTTTATTATAGTGTCACTCAGCCCGGCATCAACTGAGAGATCTTAATCGTTGTTGATAACAGCCTGACGATCAAACTCTTTCTCACAGTACTTGCAGCGAACGATGACATCATTTGCCGTTTCCATGACATGGAAGCTGCTTTCTACAGGCTCATTATGGCTGATACAGTTACCATTAGGGCAGACAAGGATACCGACAATCTGTTCTGGCAGGTTGATTGGCATTTTCTTCACAACAACATAATTTTCAATGTTATTGACGGTTGCATGTGGTGCATACATAGCGAGCTGGTTTGCCTGCTGGGTTGTCAGGAAGGTATTTTCGAGTTTGATCAGATCTTTCTTCCCTAAGTGATTGGAAGGCAAATTCAGGCCAATAGTAATACGCTGATCAGTTTCTGTGAGTTTGAA
Organism: Xenorhabdus sp. PB61.4; assembly: GCF_963894935.1. Classification (NCBI taxonomy): domain Bacteria; kingdom Pseudomonadati; phylum Pseudomonadota; class Gammaproteobacteria; order Enterobacterales; family Morganellaceae; genus Xenorhabdus; species Xenorhabdus sp. PB61.4. The sequence continues at coordinate 11,959 of NZ_CAWQJR010000208.1, read as the reverse complement.
AAGAGACAATAATTTAAAACCGACCTGGGCCGGAATATGGTCGATAACTGTGCCGCATTTAATGGCTTCTACTTGCAACTGATGGTCTTGTGGATGCTCTTGAGTCATGTTGTGTTGTGAATACCGTCTGGTATTCTTCCTCCGGATATTAGGGGATGCCTACACATATTTTGTCATATAAGATTTGGCATTGCATCCTGTGTAACCGACACAATTTTAAATGGTATTTAACCTGTTCAACAGAAAGAAAATTAAAATTTGATAGCTTTTGACTTTGTTGCTAGTCTGTAAATATCTTGTTATTTTCAAATAAATAAAATTAATGATTAAAGTCTCTTTTATTTAGCTAATTAATAAAGTTTATTAAGATATAACTAAGTGAAAATATAAAAAATATGAAGGTTAATATGCTGCATTCTTTTACTGATCGGAAAATTAGTACAAAAAAGATTTTTGACTGGGAAACTATTAATAAAATATCGATTAATGAATGTCATGAGCCTTTAGAAGTCATTTATGAAACGGATAAAATAAAACTGAAACCGGTTTATTTTCTTACGGGTATCAATGGCGCTGTTGAATATTGTGCGGTAAGAAAAAGTGTGGCTGAAAAATTAATACAGGCCTCTCAATTATTACCTTCTCATTTAGGGCTTTTAGTTTTGGATGGGTGGCGTTCACGAGAAACTCAGCTTGCATTGCAGGAGAAAACACGGGCTACCATTGCGCAGCAGTACAGCTACTTATCCGTTGAAGAACAAAAAGAATTACTGGAACAGTTTGTGGCACCCGCCCCGACTGAGCAAAATCCGGTGAGTCCCCATCTGACAGGCGGTTCAGTGGATGTAACGCTGTTTGATATTGCCTCCGGTAAGGCATTGTTTATGGGCACAGAATTTGATGAAGTGGATGATCTGTCTTACACCGCAGCCTTAGAACAATCATCGGATACAAACATGCCGACAGTATTATACCGTCGGATACTGCATCACGTTATGATTCAGGCTGGCTTTACTAACCTGCCGACTGAGTGGTGGCATTACGATTATGGTAATGCTTTATGGGCATTCTATAAAAATGATCAGGCTGTTTATGGTGCAGTGGAAGGCATCAGGGAATCAGGCAGCACAATATAGAATATTATCGGCCTGAACAGAATAAGAGGTTAAATTACATAATGAAAAATACCTTAATTGACGCTGATAATTCATTAATGCTGTGGGCTTTTATTATGATTGCGGTAGCGGCTGCAATTATGCTGGAACAAAAATATAAATGGGCGACTAAAATACCGGGCGCTGTTATTGCTCTGGTCATCGCTATTTTTGCCTCTAACTTACATATTATTCCGACCGAAGCACCTGCTTATGATGTTGTCTGGGAATATATTGTCCCTTTAGCAATTCCGCTGCTGTTATTTAAAACTAATTTACATAATCTGATTACCGGCAGCTGGCGGTTATTTATATTATTTTTGATTTCCTCTGTCGCGACGATGATTGGCACAGTGATCGCATTTCATTTACTCAGGGGATATATCCCTGAGCTGGATAAAATCAGTGGGATGATGTCTGCATCTTATACGGGGGGTGGGGTTAACTTTGCCGCAATGGCAGCCAAATTAGCACCATCTGAAAGTATGACGGCATCCACTATTGTCGCTGATCATATGATGATGGCGGCTTATTTTATTATCCTGATGGTTATATCCGGCTGGTCAGTGGCAAGGAAATTCTGGGGAAGCCCTTATTCTGATGCGATTGATAATAATCCTGAACTGGATAAATCGCGGACTTTAGCTGCTGCTTACTGGAAACCGAAAAATATTGCTCTGAAAGATATCGCCTTGGCACTGGCATGGTCAATTTTTATCGTAGCGCTGTCATTCCATCTTTCATCATGGTTAAAGGCGCTGTTCGGGCAGCCTGACAGCATCTATCAGGAACTGGTTTTCAGTTTAATATCAGATAAATACCTGCTTCTTACTACAGTGACATTTATTCTGGTATCGATATTCAAAAAAACCTTCAGCAATCTTAATGGCACGCAGGAATTAGGCACTTACGCTATTTACATGTTTTTTGTTGTTATCGGCATACCGGCATCTGTCCACGCTATTATCAGTAATGCGCCATTACTGTTTGTCTTTGTTTTTATTATTGCCATGATTAACCTGTTGATCACTTTCTCAGCAGGGAAAGTCTTTAAATTCAGTCTGGAAGAAAATATTCTTGCCTGTAATGCCAATATTGGCGGGCCAACTACAGCGGCGGCAATGGCAATCAGCCGTGGCTGGAATTCTTTGGTCGGGCCGATTATGGTCATTGGTACAGTCGGTTATGTTATTGGTAATTATGTCGGCACGTTTGTTTACTTTGTGGTGGAGAATATGTGATAACCGATTAAATTCAGTCTGTCAGGAAAGTGTCATCTTTCTGAGCATACTGTTCACAATAATACTGTGCGCAAGAGAAACTGGGATCATATACATTTTCCCAAAAAAATTATGGGTAATAACGGATGCTGTGACAGTGACTTTATAGCCTTTTCCCTGATTATCATTTGATAAAACATTCAGGGAAACTAAAACGGTTAAGTGTATATCTTCTGATAGCAGGCATACTTCATCATCACTGATATGGATAATCTTAAAAAAATCAATAGAGCTTCCTTCACGCATGTTTTCTGCTAAATGACCACCAGAGAACCCATTGATTTTTTCAACACCGGCGAGACTTGATATTTTATCTCTTATTGCAAAAGACAAACGTATCCATAATGGTGTTTTCTTTGTCATTTCATTATAAACAGTCAGGGCAGTGGCTTTATTTTTAATAAAAGTATTTTGCTGGCTGTAATAGTCTAATTTATCTTTTTTATTTAAAAGCAAAAAACCAAACTCATCACGATAGTACATATGACACCACGCTATTATCTTTCCTAATATACACTTCGTCTTTCAAGTGTCTCTTTGATAAAGTATAAAAAACGCCCACAATTGAATTAAAAATGAACAATACTTTATCTTGCTAACGTCTTATCATTGCATTTATTTTCACCAACTCAAATATGCCATCTGACAATGTGATATCCATCACATGGCAGGTCACAGTATCAACAGGAAGATAATTCGGTTTTCTCGTTGTATAAGGACGGAATAAGTATCACAATAAATCTGTTCGGCGTTTCTGATTCATCTGCCAATCCGTGGCCAATTCTTTGACCACCAGGTTAAAAATAGAGATTGTTATGAAATTCAAATCAAAAATAAAACCCTATCACGCCGCAGCGGGAGGCTGGGGGTCATTGGAGGCAACAACACGTTTTGTCTTTGATAGTAAACAAGTATTAAAGAACATGGTTAATCTGATGCGCATGAACAAACCCAGAGGCTTTGACTGCCCGGGATGTGCATGGGGTGATGATAACAAAAGCCTTTTCAGCTTTTGTGAAAATGGCGCGAAAGCAGTTACCTGGGAAGCAACCCGGCGGCATGTAGACCGGGAGTTTTTTGCCACACACAGTGTCAGCAAACTCTACGAACAAAGCGATTATTTTCTGGAATATCAAGGGCGCGTTATTGAACCGATGCGCTATAACCATGAGACCGATCACTATGAGCCTATTAGCTGGGAGCAGGCTTTTTCTTTGATCGCCAGACACATTAATGGGATGGAAAACCCGAACCAGCTGGAACTGTATACTTCCGGTCGTGCCAGTAATGAAGCCTCATGGCTGTATCAGCTATTTGGCCGGGTACTGGGGACTAATAACTTTCCTGATTGCTCAAATATGTGTCATGAAGCCAGCGGTTATGGGCTGCTGAAAAGTCTGGGAGTGGGTAAAGGAACGATCCGTCTGAATGATTTTGATCATGCAGATGCTATTTTTGTCTTTGGGCAGAATCCCGGTACAAATCACCCACGGATGCTGCATAGCCTGCGGCACGCAGCAGAACACGGAGCCAGAATTGTCACCTTCAATACATTGCGTGAACGTGGCCTAGAGCGCTTTGCTGATCCACAAAAACCACTCGAAGTTGTTACTCCAATGGCAGGCAATATCAGTCATCGTTATTATCAGCCTAAATTAGGCGGAGATATGGCTGCTGTGCGGGGGATGGTCAAAGCGTTGCTGGAAGTTCATAACTCTCGTATAGCTGCCGGAGCAGCGGGTATTTTTGCTCAAGACTTTATTTCGGCTCATACCGAAGGTGTGGAGGCTTATTTACAGGAAGTGGCTGCTACTGAATGGGTATTTATAGAGGAACAATCAGGTCTGACGCAGCAACAGCTACGCGAGGCTGCGGATATTTATCTGCATGCTGAACGTGTGATTTGTACCTGGGCAATGGGTATTACTCAGCATAAACACTCTATTGATACAGTCCGTGAGATTACAAACCTGCAATTACTGTTTGGTCAGTTAGGTAAACCCGGTGCTGGTGTATGCCCGGTGCGTGGTCACAGTAACGTACAGGGAAACCGGACGATGGGGATTAATGAGCAACCGCCTCAGGCTTTCCTTGATAGTCTGGCAAATCACTTTGGTTTTGAACCTCCCCGTGCGCATGGTCATAATGTGGTACAAGCGCTGGAGGCGATGCTGCGTGATGAAGTGAAGGTACTGATTGCGCTGGGTGGAAACCTCGCTGCTGCTGCGCCGGATAGTCCACGTACAGAAGAAGCACTCCGGCATTGTGATTTGACTGTTCATATCAGTACGAAATTAAATCGGAGTCATCTTGTTACCGGTAAAAAAGATGCTCTTATCCTACCGGCACTGGGGCGTACAGAACAGGATATTCAGCTCAGTGGTGCTCAGTTTGTTACGGTAGAAGATTCTTTCAGTATGGTGCACGCTTCCGAAGGAATAAATAAACCACTATCTGATACACAGCGTTCTGAAACGGCAATTGTTGCGGGCATTGCTGATGCGGTCTTAGGCAATACGCCAGTAATTAACTGGCTGGAACTAGCCGGAGATTACAACAAAATCCGCGATCACATTAGCGCAACTATTCCCGGTTTTGCTGACTTTAATAAAAAATGTGAACATCCGGGCGGCTTCTATCTTGGTAATGCAGCAGCGGAACTGCATTTTCAGACTCCGAGTAAAAAAGCTGAATTTAGCCATGCACCATTGCCAGACACACTGTTTCCTCAAATTGCCGGAGAAGACGTTCCTTTCGCTTTGCAGACCTTACGTTCCCATGATCAATACAACACAACCATCTATGGATTAGACGACCGCTATCGTGGCGTTTATGGTCAACGGGAAGTCTTGTTTATGAACCCGGAAGATATTGCCCAGTCGGGCTATCAGGAAGGAGATCTGGTTGATATCGAGACAATCTGGCATGACGGTATTGAACGCAAAGTATGTGGATTTAAATTAGTCCCTTATACTATTCCGCGCGGTAACCTTGCCGCTTATTACCCTGAAACCAATCCGTTAGTACCGATGGACAGCTTTGGTCATGGTACAGGTACACCCACATCCAAATCTGTTCCGGTGAAGTTATCGCTGACTGCACTGAAGGATGCAGAATCTCAGCGCCTCATATAATACATTGATTCAGGCTCGTTTTTTGGGAAAGACATTAAAACCGAGCCTGCTGTTCGCCTTTAATCAAATGAAGGTGAATAATCAGAGCAAATTGAATTTTTCATTAGGTTGCAATAAAGCCGGTAATGGCGTCTGATCATTCATTTCCATCAGATGGCGTTCAATGACGGTACAAATTGCATTGAGAGGTAAATCATTGGGTGAAATTCCGAATGGATCTTCTAATTCTTCAGCCAGCGCATCCCATGATAAGAAAGCATAAGAAATAAATACTGAAACAAACGGTGTCATATAGTGTAAATCGGTAACCAGAGCAAAAGGCAGCAGGGTACAGAAGAGATAAACCGTTCGCTGGAGTATCAGCGTATAGGCGAAAGGAACGGGAGTACTGGCGATACGCTCACAGCCACCCAGAATATGGGAAAGCTCATTGAGGTTCTTATCCATCATTTCATAGGTGATATCACTTAATAGTTCCCCTTTCCTCCATTCACCGAGGAGAAGACTCATTTTCAGTAATAACCGATTAGTTGGCATCGGGCTGCGGATAATTTCAGCATATATTTCTGTGGGCAGAAGGCGATATAAATCTTCTTTTGGGTCAGTGCCACGTAACTGATGTTTTAAACTCCAGCTAAACGCGATAAGCAAAACAGAAAATTGCTGATGTAACTGAGTTTCATCTGGCTGGATACTCTTAATTTGGCGCAACAACGAGCGCTGAGTAATCAATAACGATCCCCAGAGTGCTCTGGCCTCGACAAAACGGCTGTAACTGGTGTTATTACGAAAGCCGAGAAAAATGGCGATAGCGATCCCCAGCAGGCTGAATGGGGCGACGGTCAAATGAATGCCAAGGTGTTCATACCACTGATAACTCACAACTGCGATGATAGACATGAGTATATTCAGCATTAAACGGAAAGTGATTTTTGATAAGACTGAGCCATGCCAGTCAAATAGACGAAAGAACCAGTGTTGGTTAGGACGGATGATCATGGTGAATACAAACTTTTATAATTATTAACTAACTAAATAAGACCATCCTAATACTATTGTAATTACAGCTCCAGAATTTCACATTTTTTCTTAGTCTGAGGTTAAAAAAACGCCTCCTGTCAGGAGGCGCTATGCCGTAGTTCATTGCGTTCAAATCTCCTTAGATAGGAGGCTTAATATTTAGAATGGTGGTTAAAATGTAAGTAGATTAATGAAGAAGCGCCATTCGCTGGCTGGATTTTATAGGATACCTGTGCCGTAGAGTGCAGTTCATGGCTGATAAACTGTTCCGCCGATACCGTGAATTTTCCCTTCCCGAATAGGTAAGGCCCGCAGGACCATTTGCCGGATGCAGTAACGGTGGTATCACACGCTTTATTATTACCTTTTTTGCCTATATGTATTTGGGCGCCGGGTTCGCCTATTCCGGCAATGTCAAAAGGTTTCCGGTGGAATTCAGCATTCTGCTTAGGCGCTGTGATACTGATTCGGGTTTGGGTGATCTCATATTGGCGTGTAACTTCCGAGGTTCTTTTATAATGGGCTGTGGTCAGATCTTCTGAGTGGATTTCTTGATATTGGGCTGCATAAAGGGAGAATCTTCCTGCCTGTTTTGCTGTCATGACTGGATTATTTGGGCATACCCATTTACCGTTGGCATCCACTTTGGTCTGACAAATCAGTGTACCAGATGAAGCCGGCAGGACGGTTTCTTTTGGCGGTAGAAACGATTTTGAACTGGCAATAAGGATCAGTTGGCCGGGAGTGCCTTCTCCTTGAATTGATATACCGCTATTTACCCGGTAGTGAGCGTTTTTTTGCGGCTCGGTAATACGCATTGGCATGGTAAAGTGCCATTCGATAGGTGCACCAATTTTATTCCCATCCTTGGTTTCCTGTATCACTAATGTATAGGCTTCTCCTCCGTGTAATTTGCTTGTGTCAATGTTTAACCCCCAATGAGGAATAGCAAGGCCTGCGATGGTAGAAACGGCACCGATAACAGCACCAGAAGCAGCTCCGGCCAGTCCGGTGGCAAGCCCTGCTGCAGCTCCCGCTGCTGCCGCAATAGCACTGAATACACCAAACAGGCTTATTAACCCGCCGTCCGGATCAATCGGTGGAGAATTGGTGGGATTATCAATTTCAGGTTCATCCTCATCCGGCTCTTTTTCTTCCACAGTCACCACTTCCGTCTTAGTAGCAACTACTTTGTTGTCTTTCATTAATTCGGCGGTCAGTTGATACATGCCTTCGGTGAAAGTGACGGGTGTCCTACATCCCCAGTCACCATTATCACTGACGACAGCATCCTCACAAATTATGTCTGAGAGGATGTCTGGCGTATCTCCCCCTGATGCCCCCCGAGCAAGGGAAAGTTTACGTTTTCTGACGTTAACTGTTTCACCGGGAATATTGGCAGTTCCTGATACCGTCGTAACGGTATCTGAGGTGTTTTCCGGGCTTGTAAAGCCAACATTAGGGGGGACGATTTCAAAATATGCTTTTGATAAGGAATTAAAAAAAATATGAGGCTCAATCTTGAGTCCTTGAGGGAGAAACCTGTCCATTACCTCAATATAATAAACCCCGTCTTTCAATTCAGGAGGAAGCGATAAACTCCAGTTTGGAAAATCATGCTTTTGTTCAAATTCACTATATTGTATTGGTATTTCGGAAGAAAATTTACCATTTTCCAATGGAATTTTTACGTAGATATCCTTATCATCTCTATTGCATTGAGGGGAATTTGAAGGTGACTGACTGCTTTTTTTCATGCAGATAGAATATTCTGAAGGTAAAAGTATATCATCATTTGAGAGAGTATAACGTTGATCATCACCACCAAAACCAGTGAATTTTTTATTTTGTATATCAATAGGTGAGATTTTTGTTGGTGATTCCATCGGATATTCTTTATTAAAAGAAGGCATAACATATCCGCCTTCATATTCGAAAGACTTATGATGCCATAACTTTAGATCAAACGGGTCAGCGTTCTCCAGTTTTTGTATTGCACCGATATAGATAAACCATTTTTTGTTTTTATTAATACCATCTTTTTTTATAAATGGACTTATTAAATGAAACTTATTTTCACCTTGATGGTTGTTTTTACAAATTGAATAATCACCGTTGAAAATACAGACTAGTTTTGCATTTTTAGCATAAGTTGCGTTAAATCCTAATATTTTCCTGTATATGCTTCCTTCGATATTTTTATTTAGCTCAATATTTAAATCGGAATAATCTTCTGGTTTTAAACTGATGCTGACTTGATCTCTGACTTCTTTATTTTCGGGATTTTGGGGTTCTTGCTCTGTAGTTATATTATAGTTGTCATCTTTTCCTAAATTTTTAAGATTAATATTAGTATTTATATAGCATAACCATAGCCCATTCTTATCTGTATCTATCAATTCTCCATCATAGAGCCCATCGCATAATTTATCCTGTGTATATTTTTCTTCACCGTACTTAGGGTTAGCGCTTAATATTAAATTTATTTTAGAACCAGGGGCGGCGTATCCACGTATGATAAAGTTTTTGGTTAGAACTATTGATTTATCTGTTGGGTAAATAATATCACTCTCTTGTTCTGCACTTGGTATTTTTGCTGTTATGGTATCACTCTCCCATGATTCGTCATTTCTATTTAACTCTTCAGCTGTAATAGTAATTTCATATTCATATTTTTCATTAACTTCTTTAATAAAATAGGAATCATATGGGATATGACATGTCCACATACTACTACTTGAGCTGACTTTACATTTAGTATTTTCTTCCTCTTTGTGATTAATGGAGTAACGAAGATTGATCTCAGTATATGGACGACCAAATCCCTCTACAATTATGCTTTTTCTCCTTTTACTTAATTTTTGACCCCAATCCGGATTATAGATCCATATTTTTTTCATGTTCTTAGAAAACCAATGTCCTAGGTTTCTTCTTTCCTTAAAATCGGTATTAAAATACTTTCCTGTAACATCTGAAGCGAAAAAAAATGGACGGGCTTTCTTGCTATCTTTAAGAGTACTTAATCCTGTGGATGTAACACCGATGATTGTATCATGCCAAATAACCGGGCCACCAGAGTCTCCATTTTGTGTAACTCCTGGCTTTAAATCTTCCTTTTCTTTCATAAGAAGCCCATGATTTTGGTAAGAATCTATGGCATTAGTGACAATATTAACATCAGCTCTCCGCTGTTTTATTTCAGTATTTTTTATCTGATTTCCTGTTGTTGGATCAATTCCCAAATCACCATAGCCATAGACAGAAGCGTTATAATAATTTTTGTCTATTTTTTCATAAGCTTCATCATAGTCAAAGAAACGACGAACATGACCATAATTAGCTAAATCAATAGGCTTATCTAATTTTATTATTGCAAAATCTGCGCCCTTCTTTTCTAAATCAGAGTATGGAACAAAATTTTTATATTTTGCAGTACCAATTACTTCTTTTTTATAATTTAAAATCGAATATTTTTCAAGGATTTCAGGGTTACCCTGGCAATGTTCTGCTGTTAAAACATAGCTTGGAGAGATCAGAGAACCACTACATTGACCAGATTTGTTTCCTGATTTATTTTTAATAATGATATTTACAACCCAAGGTTTGCATTTGCTATTGTTACTCTCAATACAGCTTTCTTCTCCTCCCGCAATTGTTTCTATTGGGTGGGGGTTCAATACAGTATCTGAAAATACATTTATACTGTAAGGTAATAATAAGAGGGTGAGAAACACTTTAAATATAATCATAACAGCCTCCTGAATGGGAGATTAATTATTTTTTTCAATACAAGTCATATGGTCTTTACCTCCAGTGCATTCCAGTGTTTTATCTTTCCTTGCTGGATAATTTTCATTATCAGATATTTCACGGATAGTAAAAAGATACACCCCTCGTCTAGCATAATATTTATTATCTGAACGCCAATTTCCTTTTTCATCAGGAATTATTTCTTCCGATTTTACACCATCATAAAATATTATTTTAGGGTGGAGAGTTTCTTTGAACTCACTGATTTTTTTATCCTCGTTAGGCATGGAAGTTCCATAAAGGTAGATAAATACATTATCGATGATGCCATATTTTACAGAGAAATCTTCTGATTTCAGTATAGTGACTTCGTCATTGCTATTTTTAATAGGAACATTTTTTGTTCCTGTATTTTTAGCTTGAATTTTTATAAATCCGGCAGGAGCATTACTAATTTTAGCTTGCCAGTTATTTCCAATTCGGGAAATAATTGGTAGAGCATGTTCACCATTTGAATAGTAGTTTACAATTACATCGAGAGGTGTTTTTTCTGTTACTTTCCCTTCAATTAAAATCTGTTTAGGATTGTCGTCTGTTGAAGTAATAAATTCATGCATAACAGGTTTTGTGATTTTTACCGGACAACGAGCTACTCCAAATTTAATTTCTTTTTTTCCGGGGAGATTATTGTCATCTTTCCTATTCTGGTTAAAAAGCACAGATGCTTTATAGTAATTAAAACATTTTGCGGTTAAACCTTTAAGGCTCCATGTGCCGGAATTAAGATCAACATCAGGTATATATTCTTTCGTTGGTTCAGAAGGATGAATGTAATCCGGATCATCAAAACTAGAAATTGATACTTTAATTTTTTTAACATCATTTGGAACTTTAGTATTAATTAAACCGGATATGTCATATTTTCCATCAGGTATAATTTGAGCATCCTTCATTGACGTTATGGTTGCACCACATGGTGGCCCTTTAATAGTAATTCCTGAATTTTCAATACCCTCAATACTAATTTTTCTGGGAACCAGTTCGCAGTTTATCCAGACTTTTGCCCGCCATTGAGTCCTTTTTCCTTCTATAAGCTTAACTTTATATTTATTTTGGTCAAAATTAGTGACAAGATAAGGTAACGAGTGATCTTTCATAAGGCCCTGTCCTGTAATGGCAATATAGTTATTTTGGGCCTGGGTTTGTGGGGCAGAGGATATAATCTCTGGTGGTTCCCATGTATTATCGATGCTTATAACCGTATGATCACTTTTATCACTGTCAACATAAACATTTAAACAGTTCTCTCCGCTGCATTTAGCAGTTATTTCAAGATTACAGTAGTATTTGTAAACTGTTGTCTCCCATGAAAATAAACCTGTTGGGGTTGTTCTTAATATAAAAGTGCATGCTTCATAATTATTTCCATTTTTTTTTAGAGTTGCTTGCCATATTACGTACTTTGTACTACCTTGACAAAATTCCCCATGAAACGGGTTGGCGTTGTCACTATCCTCAATTGTCTGATTATATTCACCTCCAGATTTTAAATTAATATTTTTATTTCCAGAATCATACATACAGTCACTACCTACTACTTTAATCTCAGAATCATATATAC
>NZ_CAWQJR010000207.1:0-22324 GCF_963894935.1 Xenorhabdus sp. PB61.4 | reverse complement strand
AGTAGTAGATGTACTGACAGGTAGTACCGACTCTCTGTGAACCTGGCAAATAGCTCAGTCTACCAAGACTGTTGAAATAATGAGGACAGAGAGGGCGGATTTTCATCAGGGCTCTTTGAAGCCGAATATATGTTTGCGACTACTTTTGTCAGAAAAATATTCTTATAGACTTGAATTAGGTCGGTGTCCATATAAGCTATTTAGTTAACAAATGGTAATACTGAGCCACGGATGGCTTTAAAGCCCCTACGGGGCTTTTTTGTTGGTGGAATATTACCTTAGCGTGTGCTAGCTTATATTCGATTGAATATCGCTCTTTGAACAATTTGGGTGTGCTGACAAAGTACACACTATACCTGAATGCTCTAGGCTTTCTTGGAGCAAGCCGTCCTCTAAAAAAGATTTGCTAATTACAATTAATGCCCCGCCCGTGTGGGGAGTCTTCGTTCTTTAATATCGCAGTGCTGAAAAAGCACAAACCATCCTAGTGTAAATGCGTTCATTATATTTTCATATATAAATTATAACACGAATTAATAATTCTATGACTTAAGCGGAAACGCTAATCTTTATTTATCCCAAAATCTAAAATTCCACAATTAACCTATGCAATTATTTTGCATCGGTCGTTTTTGCATGTTTTTTTCACAATTAAACCAAATAAAAAAGCCAGTATTTCGCTACTGGCTTTTGGCGTCCTATTAAAAGGAGAAAACAAATATGTTAAATATGAATTTAGCAAATCAGTCAGCCGTTGTTACGAACCAGAATAGCCATGTTCCTGTTATCGTTTATCGTGAGCAGAGAGTTATTACGACCGAACTATTAGCTGCGGGGTATGGAACTGACAAGGACAACATCCAAAAAAACTATAAACGCAATGAAATCCGCTTTCAAGAAGGGAAGCATTACTTCCTCCTTGATGGTGACGAACTCCGAGAATTTAGGTCAATAATCAACCAACCGACAGTAAGTCCTGTGGTTAATAAATACACAGTAAAGCTCTATCTCTGGACAGAGCGCGGTGCGTCACGCCATGCCAAGATGCTTGAAACTGATCAGGCTTGGGACTATTACGAGTTACTGGAAGAAACTTATTTCCGTGTTCGTGGTGAAATGCCACAGGCAATTTTACCCGGTAACTATATTGAAGCGCTGGAATCTCTTCTTAAATCCGAAAAAGAGAAAGCAATAATTACAGCAGAGCGTAACAAAGCTATTGAAACAAAAGCATGGATTGGTAATAAACGAGAAGCAACAGCAATGGCGACAGCTTCAGCGGCAGTTCGTGAGAAAAATAAACTAGCAGAGCGTCTAGGTGAAAGTAAAAACCGCGCAACAGTATTAGCCGTTGAGAGAGCAACGAAAAGAAAGTTTCAATGGTACCCTCTAAGGAAATGGTGTAAGGAAAACAAAATAGAGCCTCATACTGTACCTGATGAACGATTTGGTAAGGTGAGGTCATGGCCTGCCGCAGCATGGTTAGCAGTGTATGGTATCGATTTATCTGAACTGCTTTAGCGACTAATACTAAGCCACGGACGGCATAAATTCTCTCAAAATCCATTGCATCATAGCTTAAATAACATACAATGTAATACAAACGTAATTACACATGGTGATACTATGAGCACAATTCAGATCAGAGTGGACGAAGAACTTAAAAAGAGTGCTTATCAGGCATTGGAAAAAATGAATCTTTCTCCTTCCGATGCTATGCGACTCTTCCTGCGCTATGTGGCAGAAAATGAGAAACTACCGTTTACAGAAGTGTCCGTGATGGTCTCAGAGCAAGATGAAGATGAGGACATTCTTGATGTTGTACGTGAGCGGCTAAAAACCCCCGCTAAACGTATCCGGGTAAATCTCGATGAAATTTAACATTGAGTTTGACGAACGTGCTTTAAAGGAATGGCAAAAGCTGGATGGTAGTATCCGTGAGCAGTTTAAAAAGAAACTGCGGAAGCTACAGGATAACCCTTATATTGAGTCTGCCAGATTGCACGGTGATCTAGCTGGTTGTTTTAAAATCAAACTTCGCGCTTCTGGATTTCGCCTTGTCTATCAGGTGATAGATGAAGAGATTGTGATTTGGGTGATAGCAGTCGGTAAACGGGAAGATTCGAAAGCCTATAAAATAGCCAGTGAACGTATTGCACGATAAGTAGTTAACTCATTACAACCCGCTTCGGCGGGTTTTTCATTTCTAAGGCCGCTTAATTGCGGTTTTTTTACATCCAAAAAACGGGGTGAACTATGTTTGGAAAGCCAGATATCCCTAACTGGAAGGGTATCCCCAACGCTGCAATTGATGCTGGGATTAGCCTGGGTGGTGCAGCGTTAATAAATACATTGTTCGGCAACTACTGGGGAATATTCAATCAGTATGGCATCCCTCTTTTGCTGGCAGATAGCGTGATATCCCTGCAATACCAGAACCAGTATCGGGTAGTGAGTGCTCCGATAGAGAACGGCTCATTTGCTTCTTATAACAAGGTCGGTGAGCCTTACAAAGTGACGGTTCAGTTAAGCAAAAGCTCAGGTGGCACATTAGAGCGCGGTGCTTTCCTGTCTCAGCTTGAGATATTAGCGAAAAGCACATTGAAATTTCATGTGGTCACGCCGGAATTTGTCTACATCAATGCTGCCATTGTCGGCTATGACCTTGCACGGGAAGCCAAAGACGGCACTACGCTGATTAAGGTCAATATGCATCTGGAAGAGGTCAGGGAAGTGAAAATCAAGTATGACAAAGAGGAAGTGAAGAACCCGGATGATGCCAAAAAGAAAGACACCGGTGACCAGACACAGAAAGTGGAAGCTCAGGTGAATAATAATTCCAATAACGCTACAGGTAAGGAAAAAACAACATTAAAGAAAACTGGCGATTTTATTGGGAAAGTGGGTGGTGCACTAGGAAAAGCCCTTGATAGTGGTAAGCAATTTCTAGAGATGGGGCGGCAACAAATTAATGGCGGAGGGTTCTTTTAATGTGTATTAGTTCAGATGAGATCTGACACTTCGATTTGAAAAGAAGAGAGTTACCCGCTTTGATTAAAGGTGCTGAATCTTAAATCAAAGAAACTAAGAGGTAACCCTCATGCTACATACTAGCAATCCCATCATTAAACACAAAGCAGGTCTTCTCAATCTTGCTAGGGAGCTGGGCAATGTTTCCCAAGCCTGCAAAGTCATGGGCGTATCACGAGACACGTTTTACCGTTATCAAGAATTGGTTGAAGCCGGTGGTATTGATGCACTTATCAACCAGAGTAGAAGAACACCCAACCTCAAAAACAGGGTCGATCCAGAAACAGAGCAAGCGGTGGTCAAATATGCGATTGATTACCCAGCATACGGACAAGTGAGAACCAGTAACGAACTGCGTAAAGTCGGGATATTTGTCTCACCCAGCGGAGTGCGTTCTATTTGGTTAAGGCACGATCTTGAAAACTTTAAAAAGCGCTTACGGGCACTCGAAAAGCACGTGGCTGAGACGGGGGATTATCTTGACAGAAGCCCAAGTGGTAGCTCTGGAGAGAAAGAAGCAGGATGATGAGGTCTGCGGTGAAATCGATACTGTCCATCCTGGCTATCTGGGGTCTCAAGATACGTTCTATGTGGGGACGTTGAAAGGCATAGGTCGGATTTACCAGCAGACGTTTGTCGATACCTACAGTAAGGTGGCGTTTGCCAAACTCTATACGACCAAGACACCGATTACGGCGGCAGATATACTGAATGACAAAGTGCTGCCGTTCTTTGAATCGCATCAATTACCGATGCTAAGAATTTTGACAGATAGGGGAACAGAATATTGCGGCCGTGTCGAATACCACGACTATCAGCTTTATTTGGTCGTCAATGATATCGACCACACAAAAACAAAGGCCCGCTCCCCCCAAACAAACGGCATCTGTGAACGTTTCCATAAGAGCATTTTGAACGAGTTTTACCAAATCACCTTCAGAAAGAAACTGTACATGTCACTCAATGAGTTGCAAACGGATCTGGATGAATGGATAGATAACTACAATTATCATCGCACTCATCAAGGGAAAATATGTTGTGGTCGCACACCAATAGAGACATTATTGGAAGGAAAAACAATTTGGGCTGAAAAAAATCTAACCCGAATTTAATCTGACAGGCACTAAATCAAAATGGGTGACTGTCAGATCAAGTTTGAACTACTACATTTAATGCTTATTGAAATTACCTTATCCCCCATACCCAACCAAACAACCTCATTCACGATTGGTACAGACTTAATCGATCTAACACTAGAGAGCCGATTGGGAAATATTTTCGCCACGGTACAAAATAACGGCGAGTATCTGGTATGTAACCGCTTCTGCCGGAATCTGTCGTATATCTGTCGATGGCTGGTTTTTGTGGACATTGAAGGGAATACTGACCCGGAATACACCGGACTGGGTTCTCGCTATAAACTGGTATGGAACGATGAAATTTAATCGAAAAGTTATCAAAATCACGCTCACGCTTTCAGGTAAAGACGAATCTTTCACCTCAGCCAGCCAGAATAAACTCTCCGCCACCGGGCTACGCATTAACGCCGAAATTAACTACGGCAACGGGGCAATCACGCCTTATGCGCGGGTGAAAGCCTATGGCCTGCCTATAGAGACGATGGAGAAGCTACTGCGCAAAAAGTGGGGCAATTTTGAGGCGCTTTGCAATATGATGACCATTGAGGCCGGAGAGGAAGGTGAGGCGCTGTCACAGGTCTTCAGAGGTGGTATAGCTGAATCAAAATAATTAGACATAACTCACATACGTCATAAACAGTTCATCAATTGAACACCTTTCTCGCCGTCTTATCGCTTTGACTTCAGCCCATTTCGGTTCGATGGGATTCAAATCCGGGCTGTAAGGGGGTAACCATTCCAACAGGCAACCGTGGTCTGCTACCGCTTTTATCGTGTCATGCCGTTTATGGAAGGAGGCATTATCCATGACAATCACGGCGCCGCTTGGGAGCTTGGGCAGCAAGTCTTGTGTCATCCAAGCATGAAAGACATCTGCATTAATGCTTCCCGAAAATAAGCTTAAGGTCACGAAGGTCTTTTTGAGGATCGCACCAATGACATTGATGCGGCCTTTGGCCTGCCAATCGTGTGTCCCAAAGCAGCGCCGCCCTTTCGCCGAATAGCCGTGTGTGCGAGGCATAGACTGGGCAAAACCGCTTTCATCAAGATAAACAATCGGTTTCCCCGCTTGCTTATAGTGGCCGATACGTTCGATAAAAGCCTGACGGGCCTGAGCGTCAGCGTTGGGGTGCCTTAGCGTTTTTTTTGACCGTTATTTTCAGCCGTTTCAAGGCGTAGTGGATAGCAGACTGCGCAACACCCAGGCGTTTTGCTCTTTCCCATTGATAATCATCGGGATAATTTTGGACATCGGTGAGAAGCGCTTCATCACTGATTTTCGTGGGCGGCTTATTCCGTGTCACACAGGGTTCTATTTTGTGACACCACCGAAATAAGGTCCGCATAGAAATATCAAAATGGTGACTCGTTTGTTCGAATGTCAACGAATACTTTTCTTTGTATGCCAATACTCGCTTTCGAAAGTCCAGGCTGTAGCCCATCGCACTTTATCCTTTGTTATGTGAATCCAGATATTATGTCATATTAATATGATTCTGCTATATCACGTTTGCCTACCCTGATTTTGGTGATGCGCCCAATGCATCACTGGTGATTGAGTCGCAAACGGCGGTGTTGGATAAAATGCAGGGGGTGAATGCCGAAAGCTACGAGGGCGAACACGATGTTGCCGCTATCATCGCAACGATTTGCCAGCGTATGGGGTACACCTTTGAGTCTAACGGAGTGAGCGTAAAAGTCTCCGATCCGTATCTGCATAACACGGATATCGATAAAATCCGCCAGTTGGCCCATGCCGCCAATCTGGATGTGTATATCGAAGACAAAAACGTGGCCATCACCTATAAGGACAGCCCCCGGCGTACCTTAAAAATACCGGTTATCTCACCGGAAACAGGCCTAATCAGTTACCCCGTACCAACCAATCTCGGCGTGCAGTTCAAGTGTTTCTATGACCCCCTTGTCCGGTTTGGCGGTATCGTCCGTATTACTGACAGTCTGATAAAAATATGTAACGGGGACTGGCTGGTCTTTGGTATCAGGACAATATTAGAAACCGAGCAGGATTCCGCGCAGTGGGCGATGGAAGTCTCAGCCAGCCGACGAGGAGAAAACTATGCCGCCATCAAGAAGTGAACGGGTATTACTTTATGACCCACAAACTACCGCAGGCGGGGCACTCAGTCAGGAAGCCATTATCTGGTCGCTGATTGGCAGAATGGGCACCGTGACTATTTGCCGGATAGAGAAAATCCACGGCGGCGGGGTTGGCCCGGTGGGGTATGTCGATATCCTGCCTCTGGTGCAACAGGTCGATGGCGCAGGCAATATCTACCAGAATGCCACCGTCTACAATGTGCCGTATTTTCGTTATCAGGGTGGTGAAAACGCCGTTATTCTTGACCCGAAGGTGGGGGATTTGGGCTTTTGTTTTACCGCCAGTCGGGATATCTCGAAGGTGAAGAGAACCAAGAATTCAGCGCCACCGGGCAGTAAACGCAAATACGATATGGCAGACAGTCTCTATCTCGGTGGCTTGCTGAATGGCACGCCGAGCCAGTTTATCCATTTTCTGGAGAGCGGAATGGACATCGTGTCCACGGGGATAGTGAACGTCAAAGCCACTAAAATTGTACTGGATGCGCCGGTTGAGACGACCAGTACCATTCAGGCCAAGAGCAATATTACCGACAACACAACCATCAATAGCCAGTCAATGGCTGGTATGCGTGAAATCTATAACCGCCATACTCACCCCGAACACGGGCAAGGCTCTAATACCAGTCCACCTAATCAGAAGGCGTAATCATGCGGACATTATTTCTAATGCCTGCCACATGGGATTTAACTCTCGATGCGGCGGGCAACATTGCTATGGCCTCAGATCAGTACGCCAGAGCGCAGTCAGTGGCTAATGCCTGCCGGGTCTTTGTGAAAGACCTGTATTACTCACAGGGTGAGGGCATTCCGTATCTGGAGGAAATATTGGGTAAGAACCGCTACTCACTGGCGATGTACCGCAAGTATTTAGAGGATGCAGCGATGTCTGTCGAGGGCGTGTTGTCAGCTACAGCGGAACTCAGCACTGCCAATGACAGAGTGGTCAGGGGACGAATACTTTTTACGGACATTAACGGATACAAGGGAGCCATCGAACTATGATCCCAACATTACAAATCACTCCGCAGGGGATATTAGCGCCACCCACACAGGAAGTCATTGACGGCTGGTGGCAGGTGCTTAAAGGGTGCTTTGGTGACAATCTCAATACCGACATGAACACCCCGCAAGGTCAGTTAGTGACGACGCTAACTGCGATTATCACCGACGAACGTAACTTCTTTATCCATCTCCTGAACAGCTTTGACCCTCGTTACGCTGACGGCATGATGCAGGACGCGCTGGGGTATATTTATTTCCTGCAACGCAAGCAGGCTACCAAGTCTGTTGCTGAGATCACGGTTAATGGGCTGGTCAATACGGCTATCCCAGTTGGCTTTCAGGTGGCTGATAATGCCGGGAGGACGTGGAGTACGCAGACGGAAGTCACAATCGGTGATGATGGACTGGTCACGGTACATGTTTACTGTGATGTTATTGGACGAATTGAAGCGGCTGCCGAGTCCATTAATCGCATTGTGAAGGCTGTTGCGGGGGTAGACTCAGTTATCAATAAACAGGCCGCCATTGTGGGTAAAGAGGCGGAATCCCGACAGGAATTTGAGCTAAGACGACAGCAGTCTGTGGCGGTCAATGCCAAAAATACTAATGCCGCGACACGGGGTGCGGTTGGCAATATCAAAGGCGTGATCGACTGTTACGTTATTGATAATCCCTCTAACGAAACAAAAACCGTAGGGTTCACCAATTATCCGTTAATTCGCAACTCCATCGCAGTGTCTGTCGTGGGGGGCGATGATAATGAGATTGCCCGGCATATTCTGAGTAAAGCCGGGTCTGGCTGCTCGTTTGTGGGCAATAATACGGTCAAATACGAGGACACAGAAAATTTCCCTTATATGCCACCCCGTTATGAGGTGACATTTATCCGGCCTCACCACATCCCGGTGGAGTTTATTATCACCTTTGAAGACAAGTTGAAATTAACCCATCAGGACAAAGAAGCCACCCGTCAGGCGGTCATGAATGAATTCACCACAGGTCGGGGAAAAGGTCGCATTGCCAAGAAACTGATTGCCAGTGATTACATTTGTGTTGTGGCCCAGGCTGCGACTGAGCGATTGATTGCGGTTCAGGTGGACAGAAAAGGCGAGGCGGTAGCTAACTATCTGGAGTTTGGTATTGATGAGTTTCCGGTGTTATCGGTGGATGACATAAGGATAACGTCATGATTGAGATAAAAGACACCTTCCTGAGCCAGTACGCCAATAGCCCGACTATCTGCACCATCCTCAATAATTTCAATGATACTGTCGATCCCAGAGCCAATACGGATGAGTTCTATCATCTGGCTGTTAATGTGCTTACAGCAAAAGGGTTCGGGCTGGATATATGGGGGCGGATTGTCGGGATAGGCAGAGATTTATCGATACCCGATCCGAATGCGGATTATTTCGGCTTTAAGGAGACAGAGAAGTACACACCATTCGACCAGTCACCGTTTTATAGCGGTGGGGCGTCAGATATGTCCTACAAGATGGATGATTCCACTTATCGGGACGTGATTTTAATGAAAGCGTATTCGAACATTCTGTATGCCACCGCTCCGAATATTAACCGGTTCCTGAAAAGTCGTATTTTTACAGGCCGGGCTTATTACCTGATCACCGATCACATGACCGCCCGGTATGTTTTTGAATACCGGCTATCGGAATTAGAAAAGAACCTGATTTACCACCATCACATCTTACCGCATCCGTCAGGGGTTCAGATTTCTATTGCAGAACTGCCCGCGGGTGAATTTTTCGGCTTCTACGGAACAGGTTTTCAGCCTTTCGGTCAGGCCGCTTTTGCACAATAAGGTGAACAATGAAAAACCCTAATTTAATCCCTAAGCCCTTCGCGCAGAACGGGCAAAAAGACGCGATCCCTGCGAATCACAAATCAGACCTGCCCAGTCAAAAGGCCACATGGGATACCGGCTTCCCGCAAATTACCATGATGCCTGTCACCGCAGGCGGTTTACCCCCCAGTGGTCGCGATTTTAACGGCATCCTGAACCAGATTTCAGACAATATCGTGTATTTATCCCAAGGTGGAAAGTTTAAGTATTCTCAGGAATATGCCGATTCGACGGGCGGCTACCCCTCATGACAGCAAAGCCATCTGTGCGATAGGATACCGAGAACCTGATCAGACTAATATTAATGTGGTGTATTTACCGAAAAAATCAGGCATGGTGGCGATGGCCGATGAAGTCTATTCCAAATCAGCCGTTTACACGAAAGACGAGGTGTATTCCAAATCGGAATCCGATGCCCGATTCAGTCGCCAAAAGAATGTCGGGTTATTAGAGCCTGTCGGTTGGTGGCGGGATAGTGATACTGGCTATACCCGCCAGTGGGGGTATCTGGGCAGGGAAGGCGATTCAGTCGGAACAACGGTCGTCACTTTTCCTACTCAGTTTTTCAGGGAATGTACGAGTGTGACAGTGGCACATATCCGGGTCAGTGGACAGGTGATGTTGTCTGTCGGGGGAGTAACCAAAAGTGGCTTTACCGTCATCCCGAGTGAAAAATGTAATGGGGTATTCTGGTCAGCGGAGGGGTATTAAGGTGTATATTTACAGTGCTAAAACGAATGGTTTTTATCCGGTTGACTGGAAACAGCATTACCTTGATGCGGGCAGTTGGCCTGATGATGGCATTGCAGTCAGTGACCCGATGTATCGGGAATTTGCGCTTACGCCCCCCTCACGCGAGAAAATTCGCGTGGCCGGGCCGGATGGGTTGCCTATGTGGGGGAAAATGCCCCCACTCACCGAGGAAGAGTTACAGCAAGAAGCGGAAGCGGAAAAACGACGCTTACTGCGCCTTGCCAGAGAAAAAATTGATATCTGGCAGGACGCCGTTGACCTCGATATGGCGACGAAAGAAGAGAAAGCGGCATTGCTTGTCTGGAAAAAATACCGTGTCCTGCTCAACCGGGTGGATTGTTCCACTGCTCCCGATATCGTCTGGCCTGAACAGCCGGAGTGAAGCAAAGCAATAAAAAAATTAAACTGATGACCATTCATCGCAATTGTAAAGCACAAAAGTTAGGGAATAGATAGGCGGGTAAATTTGAGTGAGGAAATAATCAAAATATGATTTCCTTCATTTCAAAAAAGAGGCTTTTTTTATTGAGGGTTATTCCCTAGTTTTTCCCCCATTATTCCCCCTCGAAATTCTACCCATAAAAAAACCAACCATAATAGGTTGGTTTTTCTAGGGAAATTTGGTCGGCATGATAGGATTTGAACCTACGACCCCCGACACCCCATGACGGTGCGCTACCAGGCTGCGCTACATGCCGATGACTTTGCTTATAGTACCTTTTTTTATTTGCAAAGCAAGTCCCTTCTTTAGTGAGTGATTGATTTTTCGGCAATTAGTTTGCTAAAAATCGTTTGATTTCAGTTAGTATTTGTAATAGCTGAGTAAGGTTCGGTTTTGCGTTCTGGATTTCATTGCCATCTGAGTCGTACAGATGGTAATCCCCATCTTTGGAAAGATAAATTGTGTTTTCAGTCGTTGTCACGATCAGTGAACCGTTCTCACCGGTAATGAGCCACGGAATATTTCTTTGACCTCTGAACAGGTCTTCTCCCTGAGAGTAATCATCAGGTGAGTTGCTTACGTGCAATAAACGCTGCATCAATGTAGTCATAACATCCTGATGACCGGTCAGTTTGTTAATAACTTGTGCAGGTGTTCCCGGCCAGTGAATGATCAATGGAACGTGCATTTGCTTACGATTAAATTTATCACCGATAAACCACCTTGGATCGCTGTTTGTGATGGTGCTGCCATGCTTAGCAGTAATAACAACAATAGTGTTGTCCAGAATATCTTTATTTTTCAGCGTATCTAAAACGTGATTGATTTCAGTATCCAGTGTTTTCTTATCAAACTGAATTGACGAAGGAGAAATACCATTAAGGTTTAAAAATGAGAACCACGGTGTAGTATTATTACGTGAATTTAGCCATTGCTGCCATTGCTTTACAGTCAGGTTGTCATTTGGGTTAGCTTCGTAGGGAAGCGAGTAATCGGTTAAAATAGCCTGCCTATAAAGAGGTGTTTGGAATCCATCTGATGAATAAAGACCAAACTGATATTTTTGGTGAGTTAAGGCATCAATAAGTGCTGAGGGTTTTCGGCTATTAAGAATACTATCCAGATAGCTTGATGATATACCGTAGAATAAACCGAACAGTGCAGTGTCGTTTTTCATACCGGTACTAAAATGCTGAGTAAACTGAATGTTACTCTTTGTGAAGTGCTCAAGAAATGGCATTTTATTTGCTGTAATGTCACCATTATCCAGACTATCCACAACCAGCAATAATAAATTATAACCGCGGCCGCTATCGCGGTAAGACAGATTATTCAATGGATACTCAATGGTCAGAGCAGCTGGGTTTCCCTGCTGACTAATACGGCGCTGATATTCGTTCTTATCCAGCAAACCATGTTTTTCAAGAAATTTACGCGCTGTCATTGGGTATGAAAGCGGTAGATTTGAGCGTTGCATGGTGATAGGGCGATAGAAATTAGCATCTGCCCAGATATACATCATATGGGAGGCCACAAAAGCTGTGATAAAGATAGCCGCCACAGGTTTACCGAGTTTTTGCCGATTCAGGCTGCGTAATTTTTGCCAGCTCCAGGTTCCGTATAGCATCTGCACCAGAAAAATAAGCGGAATGCAGATGAACATCAATTGCCATTCTCTTGCCCGTTCACCCTGCTCGGGATTAGTAACCAAATCCCATACCAATGGTGTTAGGTGCAGGTGAAAACGCACATAAATGGAAGAGTCAAATATCAGTAATGTTAACCCTGCTGTTGCCAGAGCTGCGGAAAGAAATCGCAGTAAACGCTGTGACATCACAACAAATGTCAGCGGAAATAACACCAGTAAATAAGCGGCAAAAACAATAAAGCTAAAATGACCGAGCCAACTGACCAGCGCATAAATGCGACCAAACAGTGAACCCGGCCAGTCAGATGCGAATAAATAGCGACTGCCCAGCACAAGACTGAACACGATATTGAACAGAGCGAACCAGTGCCCCCAACTGATCATTTGAGAAACTTTTTCGCGATAGTGCTGGCGGTTAGTCACCATAATTTCTTACGTTAATTTTTAAATGGAAAAATTAATGCGCTTTATCTTCGTTAATTGAAGATTGTAACGCGTGTGCAAACGAGTTTGCGATATGTTTGCGTTGGGCTGGTGCAATACTCGTGTTGATCAAATTCGTGACCATGTTGCCTAAAACCATCAATGAAAGATCGGTTGGCACGTGGTTTTTTTCGAAAACACTTACTAGTTCAGCTAATAAATGTTCAACTTTTTCATCGCTGTAGCGAGATGACTGTGGCATGACTCAAATATCCTGAATGTACAAAGCCCAATATATTACCGTATAGAGGGGCTATTTTCTGCTTTTTTATGACAATTTAATTTCCTTATTGTACAAATTGTTGCCATTCTTGTGCCTGCTGCCTCATTTTAGCCTGTGATATGGGGAACGCGAATAATTAAATTGTGAACACTTTTCCATCATTGGGTTTTTTGGTTGCAGCAGAGAAGGAACAGTGTTTGAATACGCCGCTAACTGCAATACCCAGAAGGTCAGTGCTGTAAAAGGAGTAGAAATAATGAGTCTGGAAATTACCCAGATCGCGTTACATCAGTTGATTAAACGTGACGAACAAACACTGGAAGTGATTTTGCGGGATTCTCTGCTGGATACCAATCAGGTAGTCGAAGAGATGATGGCTGAATTACATCGCGTGTATAGCGCTAAAAGCAAGGCTTATGGTGTGTTCAGTGATGAAAGTGAGCTGGCTGAATCACTTCGCCATCAGCGCAAGGGAAATGAAGATTTTTTAGGTTTCAGCCGGGCGGCGACCGTTCGTCTGAAAGATGAACTGATAAAATACCCGTTTGCAGAAGGTGGCACGGTATTATTTTGCCAATATCGATATTTGGCTGTGGAGTATTTGTTAATCGCAGTGCTGAATAGCTGTAGTAGTACTTCAGTCGATGAGGCTCTGGATGTCAATACGACACAATATCTTGATATCCCACATGCTGATATCGTTGCCAGAATTGATTTGACAGAATGGGAAACTAATCCTGAATCCTGCCGCTATCTGACTTTCCTGAAAGGTCGGGTAGGGCGCAAGGTATCTGACTTTTTTATGGATTTTCTGGCCGCCAGTGAAGGAATGAATGCCAAGGTGCAGAATAAAGGATTATTGCAGGCAGTGGATGATTATTGCGAATCTGCTCAGCTTGATAAAAATGAGCGACAGGCTTATCGACAACAGGTTTACAGTTACTGCAATGAGCAGTTACAGGCGGGCGAAGAGATTAAACTGCAAGAATTATCGCAGGAATTACCACCATTAGGTGAACAGAGCTTTCAGCAGTTTTCCCAAGATCAAAACTACGACTTGGAAGAGAGCTTCCCGGCAGATCGTAGCACATTGCGCCAATTGACTAAATTTGCCGGTAGTGGTGGCGGGTTAACGATTAACTTTGATGCCATGTTACTTGGAGAAAGAATTTTCTGGGATCCTGCGACGGATACATTGACGATTAAGGGTACGCCACCAAATCTGCGGGATCAGTTGCAACGTCGTGGCAGTAATAATCGCTAATGTTGTCAGTTTTAAGGTTAAAGTTTTCGTAAAAGCCAGAAATAAATAACGCCGCAAATGCGGCGTTATTTACTCGGCGTCCCGATAAAAGCTCGATTCTGGCTAATTAAGCACGCAGGAAATCAATGTGCGTCAGTTTAGGTTTAAACGGATGACGCTGTACTGCCTGCACTTTAACTTTAGTTTCTTTACCATCAACGACCAGAGTCAGAACTTCGTAGAATTCTGGCTTGCTTTCGTGGTTGATAACTGCATCGTGATCCAGTTCGATAGAAACTGGCTCTTGGTTACCACCATAAATGATTGCTGGAAACTTGTTAGCTCTGCGCAGGCGGCGGCTCGCACCCTTACCCTGCTCTTTACGTACTTCTGCATTAATAGT
The DNA here is from genome assembly GCF_963894935.1 of Xenorhabdus sp. PB61.4. Taxonomy (NCBI): domain Bacteria; kingdom Pseudomonadati; phylum Pseudomonadota; class Gammaproteobacteria; order Enterobacterales; family Morganellaceae; genus Xenorhabdus; species Xenorhabdus sp. PB61.4. Next base: position 7,976 of record NZ_CAWQJR010000207.1, on the reverse strand, counting down.
TAACATCATTTTTTCTCTATAAAAGAAGAAAATAAATCCTGCTACAGGCGACCCAGCAGCAGGTTCGATATTTGGCTTAACATTATGTATTACGCTAAGCGGGCGGCATTTTAACGAAAAACCGGTATGACAGCAAATATAAAGTACTCTGCTGTCAGTAATTGTGTCATTTAATACAGATCATCTGCCCGGCGGAAGCGGCCCTGATAATCAAATATTTTTTCCCGAATTTGCCAGAATTGTCCTTTTTTCCGGGCTACAACAAAGTCAGGATGTCGCAGTAAAGGAAGTTGTTGTGCGATATCGCCCGCAGTTTTCCAGAGCAAAGGAACCCCCGGCGCACGCTGATGGTGGCGTATAAATTGAAGTTCAAACACTTTTTTCTGGGCTGGTGTTGTTAAACGAAATAACTCAGAGACATTTGCGCCGTCTTCATCATAATAAGTAATCTTGAGCCATTCGCCTTTGTTGTCATTACCGGGCGTTAGCTGCATACCCCCGCAACGCAGTACCAGAGCATCTTTGAGTTTAAGTGCCGCTTTTAGCATATCATCAGGATCAACGAGTATTTCCTGACAGTGATGACAACGTCGGGCTGCTATGTCATTTTCTGTGCCGCAATGCGGACACGATTTAAAACGAAAGCGAAAATCACACTGATGCCGTTTTCCATTCTCGTCTTCTTCCCATCCCTGACAGCGGCGTCCAAAGTGCTCAATTATGTCACCTTCTGCGGTACATTTTCCCCAGAAGGTATTGGCAAATTGGCAGAGAGGGCAGAATACCTGCACCGGCTGATTTTGTGAGTCGGGCTTATGGCTTCCGACTTCTGGTGTATAGAGGTCATGAGGATTGCCTGCATAATCTAGGATTAAACACTCTTTTTTATCAGGAAATAAACGCAGCCCCCGCCCAACGATTTGTTGATAAAGACTCACGGACTCCGTCGGGCGTAATATCGCAATAAGATCAACATGGGGGGCATCAAATCCCGTTGTCAGAACAGCAACATTGACCATATAACGTAACTGCTGCTTTTTGAATGCGTTGATCAAGAGATCTCGCTCATGTCCTGGTGTATCGGCACTGACTAATGCAGCTTGTTCTGCCGGGAGTAATAGGGATATTTCTTTAGCATGCTCAACTGTGGCTGCGAAAACCATGACGCCTTTCCGATCTTCTGCATACTCAATAATTTGCCTGACAATATGTGGTGTGATGCGCTTTTGTCGCTTAATTTCCCGATTCAATTCAGCTGTATTGAAAATACCCTGCTGGCTGGTGCGTACCTGACTGAAATCATACTGCATCACGGGCATATCCAGTCTTTCCGGAGGAACGAGAAAATTATGCTTTATCATATAGCGCAACGGAAGCTCATAAATACAGTCACGAAAGAAGCAATTTTCATCGCCGCGGATCATGCCGTGGTAGTGATACTGATATATCCAGCCAGTACCTAAACGGTAAGGAGTAGCAGTTAAACCAAGAATGCGCAGCCTTGGATTATTTTTTTGGAGTTGTTGGATAATTTGTTGATATTGGCTATTTTCGTCATCGCTGATCCGATGACATTCATCAATAATTAGCAGTGAAAATTGATGGTTAAAACGATCTAAGTTACGGGCAATAGACTGAATACTACCAAAAACGACTTTCCCTTCGCTCTGTTTTTGGTGCAGTCCGGCAGAAAAAATATCAGCCGTTAGATTATATGAACAATATTTACTATGGTTTTGTGCAACAAGTTCTTTAACATGTGCCAGAACCAAAACCCGACCATGAGCCAGCTTTGCCAGCTCAGCAATAACAAGACTCTTACCTGCTCCAGTAGGTAAGACAATCACTGCGGGTTCTTTATGTTGGCGGAAATGGTGGATGGTCGCATCTACCGCTTCTTGCTGATAAGGGCGTAAGGTAAAAGCCATTGTTATATTACTGCCACGGATATCGGGTAAAAATCGTTGACAGAGAGAATAGCACTTTTGTCTGTTCTATTTATTGATTTTATAATTACGCTATAAATTATCTGTTTAATCTTGTCATTCAGTAGTAGGCTTAAAGTCATTTTTGCGATTTTTTTAGATTATTTTTTGTTAGGTATAGCTATACATGCGATTGGATAAATTTTTATCACAACAATTAGGTATCAGCCGTAACGATGTTGGGCGTGAATTACGAGCTGGACGGGTTACTATCAATAATGAAATTATTAAAACAGGGGCATATAAACTGAAACCTGAGCAGACTGTTGCTTATGAAGGAACGGTACTGGAGCAATTAGATGGCCCACGTTATTTTATGCTGAATAAGCCACAGGGATATGTGTGCTCGACTGATGATCCCGCCAATCCGACAATTTTATATTTTATTGATGAGCCTGTTGCCCATAAATTACACTCAGCAGGACGGTTGGATATTGATACAACAGGCTTAGTTTTATTGACTGACGATGGGCAGTGGTCACATCGCATCACGTCACCTAAACATCATTGTGAAAAAACTTATCTTGTGACATTGGAGAACCCGATTTCAGGGGATACTGAAGAAAAATTTCTCTCAGGTATTCTGTTGAATGGGGAAAAAACACTGACGAAGCCCGCCAAATTAGAGATTATCGAGCCTCAGCTTGTACGTCTGACTATCAGCGAAGGGCGGTATCATCAGGTAAAAAGAATGTTCGCTGCTGTTGGAAACCATGTCGTTGAACTCCATCGTGAGCGCATCGGTGATATCTATCTGGATCCTGATTTAGAGCCCGGTGAATACAGGATGCTGACAGAGAATGAAATCAAGAGCATAAACATGCCAACAGCTTAATTTTTGTCTATTTTATCAAGTTGTTTTGGGAAAAAACGCGTGCAACAACAACGATTATCTTATTTGGGGTTAGTCCTTATTCTTGGGCTAATTTCTATGCTGATGCCATTGGCAATTGATATGTATTTGCCGAGTATGCCAACAATAGCCTCTGATTTCGGCGTCAGTGATGGCAAAGTACAAATGACCCTGAACAGCTATATTTTAGGGTTTGCTATTGGTCAGATAGTTTATGGGCCAATGTCTGACAGTTTGGGGCGTAAGCCTGTTATTTTGGGTGGAGTGACTGTTTTTGCAATATCTTCTGCCGCATGTGCTCTGGCTCAAAATATTGACACTTTTATTTCCATGCGGTTTTTGCACGGTTTTGCAGCCGCCGCTGCCAGTGTTGTGATCAATGCTTTAATGCGTGACATATTCACCAAAGATGAATTTTCTCGCAGTATGTCATTTGTGACGCTGGTTATGATTATTGCTCCGCTACTGGCTCCTATGCTGGGTGGAATAATGATGGTGTGGTTTAACTGGCATGCTATTTTCTGGTCCATTGCAATTGCGGCTGTTATAGCGGCATTGCTAGTAGCGGTTTTTATCAGGGAAACATTACCTAAAGAGAGAAGGCTGCGTTTTAACTTAAAAGTTACTCTAGGGCAGTTTGTGATGCTGTTTAGGCAGCGTCAGGTCTTGTGCTACATTTTGGCAAGTGGTTTTTCTTTTGCCGGGATGTTTTCTTTTCTCAGTGCTGGCTCATTTGTTTATATTCAACTGAATGGTGTCCCTGTGCAGCATTTTGGCTATTATTTCGGGTTGAACATCATTTTTATGTTTGTTATGACAACTATCAATAGCCAATTTGTCCGTAAATATGGTGCATTGAATATGCTGAAATTTGGCGTGTTCGTGCAATTTCTTATGGGGTTATGGTTGTTATTCAGCACGATGCTGGATTTGGGCTTTATTTCTTTGGTATTGGGTGTTGCAATTTATATTAGTTGTATTTCTTTGATTACATCTAACTCAATGGCGGTTGTTTTGGATGGCTATCCCCATATGGCCGGAACGGTCGCATCATTATCAGGAACTTTACGTTTCAGTATTGCTGCTTTGGTTGGAGCAATTTTATCTTATGCTCCTGAAAAAAGTGCCTGGCCGATGGTCGGCTCAATGGCTTTATGCGTGATATTAGCAATGGCATTGATTGTCTATGCGAGTAGAGCAAAACAATAAAATAATCACATAATTAATAGAAACCACCGGTTGTACAAGGTGGTTTCTTATTTCCATAGATTTCACCTTTCAAGTTGCTTCTTTGTTGGCTGTGCTCGTTCACCTCAGTCACTGTTTTTATCAATATACGGTTATCTATATTCCCGGAGATTACTGAGAGTCTTGCTTTTAGCTGGATAAATTCGTTCCTGACGAAATTGTCTCTCTTTTTGTCGTCGAGACGCACCTTGAAATCCGTTGTGTATATAACTGTATCTACGGTTTCTTAAATCACATTTTCATGGTCTGTTCATGAAATCGAGCTGCTATATCAGTATCTGAGTTTTTCCTTCTAAAGCAGATAGTTCTTAACTCAGAAGCAAAAATATCCCAAGAATCTGGCTATATGTTAATTTTTATTTATTAGATAAGTAGATCTATCGAATGAAAAGATAGTCAAATATGGCTGGGTGTTAATTTTATGATGCCAAATCGCTCCATTTTGTTTGTTTTTTGTTAATTTAAAAATGTTAAATATATGACTCTATATGGTAAACATTTTGTTCTTTACTAACCATATGTAATGAAAGGATATTGTAAAAATATTATCGTGTTTTATCGTTAGAAAAAATATCGGTTTGTAAACAAATCTTGAATAAAAAGTTGCTGCCTTACATAAAAATAAGTTGAATTTTTTACCAGAACAGTATAAATATATACAAAGTGCGAGTTTGATCTCATTTTTTTCTAAATAAAAGACGAAAAAAGTGTGATGTTGTAATTTTTGTTTTAACTTTTTATTTACTTTTTTGTTGGGTGGTTACTCGGTTTTGAGAAGTCGGTAGCCAACAACTGGTGGTTAGATGTATTAATGTTGTTTCTGATAGGAATAATACGTGAATAATATTCAACTTTCGGTAGTACACAGACTGCCGCAAAGTTATCGGTGGTCATCTGGTTTTGTCGGGACAAGAGTTGAAATCTTGCCAGAAGAAGAGGCAGATATAGGAAATACCCTGATGGGACTGAAATTGTTAAGCCATGAAGGCGAACATGCATGGAGTATCTTGCATGATATACATCAGTCTATTTCTGATATGCAAATAATAAGTGCGGTAATTGAGTGGGAAGGTGAGCCGTGTTTGTTTTTTGCTCGAGAGGATGAAAGTGCAGTGATATGTCGGCTGAAGACATTAGGTGCTGCAATTGCTGAAAATATAACAGCATTTTACCCACTTTAATGAATAATAACTGAATAAAAAACGCTTCCGAATGGAGGCGTTTTTTATACTGCAAGAGAAAATATAGGGTAGAAAAAGAAGCTATATTGAGGCCTTAAGATCATCTGCTAAAACACGGCGTGCACCGTAATAGCGTTTGTTCCAATAATTATCCGTTAATTTGGAAACCATGACACCACTACTGGTGGAAGCATGCACAAACTGGTTATTACCTATATAGATACCGATATGACGCCGGTGAACACCTGTCTTAAAGAGTACTAAATCACCCGCTTTTAATTTGGTACGGCTAACTGTCTGACCTATACTTTGTTGCCCTGATGTAGAGCGAGGTAACGCCATACCGAACTGATCATGAAAGGTACGTTGTACGAAGGCTGAACAATCAATGCCACGTTTCGTATTACCACCGAGCCGATAGGCAACTCCTTTCCAGTCTGCGTATTGGTTAAGGATCTTAGATTTGATATCCAGATTTTTAACCAATGTTTCAAATTCATCCTGAGATGTTTGCAGGAGAAAATGCTTTTGACTGTTCTGACCGTTTACGGTCTGAGTTTCAGTTTTTTTACTACGTATCTGGGAATCTGGAGAACTACATGCGGTCAGTGCCACTGCCGCGATAATTGCGGGAATAAACCGCAATATATATCTCAGTATTGGTTGAGATTTGACCATTATATTAATTTCCCTTGCAGTCCTTAATGTGACTTATCGCCACCACAAAAACACTAAACGCTCTAAAGGCTAGTATAAAGTAGCGAATTGACAAACTTTTCGTCCCTAAAGTGTGTGAAGCTACACATTTTATTAATATCTTTACAAAAGGAGTATTTTAATAAAAAGGACTAGCGGAAGAGTACAGAAACCGTGAGAAAAAAGCGAGAGATAAAAATAATTATTTACAAAAAATTAGATTATAAACTAATAGGTTAGAATTATTTTGTTTGTTTTTTCTCCGTTGGAGAAAAAGTCTATATTATCGGAGAGATAGTGAGTATCTCCCCGATAATGATTATCTTTTTAGCGAGTACGACCGATATGCGGTAATTTTTTATCTAACCAATCGGCCAAAGTGTCGCTCAGAGGAGTCAATAATGCCCAGCTCACTCCAACTAAAGTGAGTGATAATGAACCAACAGCAATATCTGTAAACCAATGCGCACCAGCCATAATACGAGGGAGAGCAAAAGCGATCATAATCAGTAAAGCGATAAAGAATGCCCCACGGGAAATATATCGAAGGATAAAACAGCTAAAAATTAGTAGCATCAGCCCGTGATCCCCCGGGAAGCTATCACCGGAAGCATCTTTGGTATGCCAGCTTGTCATTTCGCTTACACGATTGACGTTTTCAAATGTTAAAGTCGGGCTTGGACGACTAACGGGGATCTGATGACCAATCTGATTTATGATCACGGCGGTTATCAGCATGACCAGACCAATCATAAAAAGACGACGTTTGCCTGCGTAATTTTGTTTACGAAATGCGCTATAATAAAGTAAACCCATACATAAGAGTGAGATGACGTCAAATGCTCTTATATTTACGATAGCGACAAATAATGCAAATTTTGAATTTGGCAGTAGTTTTTCATTAAAGTAATGAAAAATGGCGGAGTCAATATGAAACCAAAAGCCGTGATTCTCAGGTAAATACCATGAGAAAAACAGGGCGAAACCAAGCATATTGAGTATAAGTATAGTTAGTGGGCGACTACGGGTCATGTGTTACCTATTTTAATGCGACAATGGGTTTTGGCAGCTAGATTGAGGGTCAGGGCACTATAACAAAAATTAGGGAAAAGAGTAATCATTCGGCTGTGTAATATGTAATCTGTATAGTATTTATATATTCATATTTTCAATTGATTGCATTTTATATCATTATCACATGAATAATATCAAGATATCGGAAAAATAGTTAAATGGTTACCTCAGTAACGATAATATATATTTGGTGTAATTGTTGAGCACTGACTATTATTAAATAATTAATTATTGATTTTTTCATATCCTAATTTGTTAGTATATTATGTCGAATTGTGGTTGGGATAAATAAAATATATAAAGAAATTGTTTCATTTTCCGTTGTATCGTTATATAGATAGCAGAGCGTTAAACCATTGTCTGGTTTAGGGATTGGCATGGGGTTAAAACCGAGAAAGGTAGTGATACCGGTTGCAGAGGTTAAATGCTTATGTTAAAGAACATAGTCATATTTTTGTTTGTATTTTTATCTTATCCTGTATTGGCTCATTATCCTCCGGATTTAAAATTCAAACCGGATACCTCTCGATCCTATGATTTTGCTGCTGATGATCCCCCTTGTATATCTGATAATCGAAATAGAGAAATTGAAAAAACAGTAAGCTGGCATAAGCACCACAACAGTCAATTCATAAGAAAAAATAATACAATTCACAGAAGAATAGTGGCAATCCATCTTAATGACCAATATGTATTAGGGCAAAGGGAGTAAGATAGATTGGAGCAAATAAGAATTAGGATTTGTCACTATAACTTATCACTAAATGTTATATAACAATTTTCTAATTTCCTTGTTTCTCTAATTTTAAAATTTTGTGATTTATTTTAAATTTCATATGAAATTTAACTCAAATATTAGTTGTTAATAACAGTATTTCAAATTAATTAATAAAAATAGCATCTTTCTTTTTAGCTATAAATTCACCTTTGATATAAATC